>CAYOQB010000025.1:0-40036 GCA_964406035.1 uncultured Solibacteraceae bacterium
ACGTCGTTCTGCGCGTCGATGACGGTGAAGACGACGAACCCCCGCAAACTGTCGGTCGCCGAAAACGAACACGTGAAGCTGATTTCGAGGAACTTGACCTTGTCGTCCCACGAGTTGCTGTCCGGACGCACCCGCTGGGTAACGGTTCCATTGCCGATGGCCGGGAACGCGCAGGTTCCCGGCTGTGTATCGAAAAGATTGACCCGCGTCCGTGTCAGCGTGAGCGGGATGTTCACGATCGCCAGACTCACCTCTTGTCCGCCGACGGTCGCCGTTCCGGTCATGCCGGCGGTGTAGCGCAGCGGGGACGTGGAGGTGCGGGTCAGGGTCAGCCGGAAGGCGCCGGCAACGCTGGTCGCCCCGGCATAGACGCCGCGGCCACCAGTCGTGCTCACGGTCCCACCAACCGTGACCGTCGTGAAGTCGGGATCCTGAATGGCCTGGAAATTGATGACGATCTGGTCCAGGCTGTTGAACATCAGAGCCACTGACGTGTTGAATGGACCCTGCCCGGTGCTGTAGTCCGAGGTCAGACGGTTCTGGGTCAACGTCAGCGCCACCACCGCGGCGCCCCGCGTGCCGGCTTCACCGGTTCCGTAGAGAACCCGGAGGAACTGCTCCGTGGGTTGCGTCATGCCATCGTTGATCACGATGGTCCCCGCCAGGCTGGTGTTGGTTTGCGCCATCGCCAGAGTGCTCAGGAGCATCGTCAAGGAAAGTGTGAAAATACGCGGGTTCATCGCGCTCGATTCTACTCGCGGGACGAAAGGATGTCGTCCTCCAAATGGAGTAGCTTTCAGTCCCGCTCCGCGATCCGGTGGAGAATCATTGCGAATTCTTCTGGCCTGGAAAAGAAAGGCGCATGGTCCGTGTCAAGGCCGTAAATACGATCCGCCGGAAAGCCCGCATGCATGGACCGTTGCAGCGCGATGGGGACGACGCGGTCTTGCCAGCATTCGATGTAGTAGTGGGGCACGCCCGCGTCGGAGTAGGCGAGCGGGGTCTCGTAGGGTAACGCCGGCTCTGGCGTCAGCAAGGGCAGCGCAGCCTCCACGGCGGCAGGCGGGCAAAGAGCCAAAAAGAATCGGCGCGCGCCTTCCTCCGACAGCCGGGCGGAGCGGCCATCCTTCGCCCAAAGGATCTGGGCGAGATATTCGGAATCAAAGCCTTCGACCAGGCTGAGCATGCTGGCGCCCTCGCGCGGCAATAACGACGCCACCGACACGATCGCACGAATGCCGGCGGGCGCCAGTCCGGCGGCTTCCCGGACGATCGCCCCCGCCATGCTGTGCCCCACCAGGATGGCCGGAGCATCGGATGCCCTCACCGCCACCAGTACGCGATCGACGTAGTGCTGAAACGTGACGCTCTCAACCGGGGTCGAGTCGCCGCCGTGCCCCGGCAGATCGATCGCGACGGCCTCATGCCCGTGCGCCGCCAGCCAGGGAAGGACCTGACGCCAACACCAGGCAGACAAGAAGGATCCATGAATTAATACGAATCTAGCGATGGCCGCCTCCGTTTCTTATGGTGGGCAAGCGGGCAATGAGCAGGAGCAGCTCCGCTTGGCGTGACGTGCCGGTTTTGCTGAAGATCCGCCGCAGATGCGTCCGGGCGGTTTCATAAGTGACCGACAGTTCCGTGGCCGCCTGCTCCACCGATTTTCCTTCGGAGAGCTTCGCGGTTATCGCTGCTTCTTTGCGCGTAAGTTGGAACAGTTCTCTCAGCAGGTCCCCGTTGGCGGGAGCCTGGCGCTCCGGATCCGTGATCAACACCAGCACCATCGGCCGCGGCAGCCCGATGAACTGCCGGTATTGCCCCAGAAAGGGAGCGGTAACGACCTGGTAGTCGCGCCGCAAAGACCGGCGCGGGACCGATACGGCGGCGGGACCGGGCCGCTGGCAGGGCGCCAGCGCGCTACCGATCGACTTGCGGAGCTGGCTCTCGGCCTTCTTGTCCCCAGCGCTGAGTTCCCCGTTCCGGAGACCAAGGCCGTCATTGGCGTTGAATATCTCTTCAGCGGCCCGGTTGCAGTAAATCGCGGCGCCGTCGGAGGCGAGGAAAACCGCGCCAAGCGGCACTGTATCCAGCACGGACTCGCCGGCCGCGAGCAGATCGAGACGTTCGGCGATAGTCCAGGCGCGGCGCAAGTGGGGCAGAACAAATCGTGCAATCTCGCGATCGGACTGGTCGAACGGCTGCCTGGAGGGGCCCCGCAAACAGCTAAGCGTGGGGGCTCGCGGTCCTTCGCGGGTGATCGCGGCGCCCATCGAGTACGCCAGGCCAAAAGGCTTAAGACAATCGTTGAAGAATTCTGACCGCTCGAGATCGGATCGCGGGCACTGTTCCTGATCCAGGAACACGCGTCCGGGGACGATGAGTGCGCGCCCCCGGTTTCGCCAGATATTGATCTTTGAATAGTACTCGTTATAGGACTTCTTTAGGGGGGAAGTGATGCCAAAACCCTGTAGGATGTGCGACGCCTGCGCTTTGAGGTCATGGATCTGGAGAAAGGTAGCATCGGCGGCAGTCAATTCGGCGTAGCGCCGCAGAAAACCGGGCCACAGATCCGGCTCAGCCACCGCTTCGTATGCCGCGAGCGCGAGACGCAATAGCTCCGTTTCCGATGCCACGCCAGTTCCAACCGTCCAGTTTGCCAAAGGATATCAGAACGCAAGGAGCAAGCACGCGCCGCAGATTAGCCGGCCGAAGTATAGGCACTGGAACCACCCCTACAGGATCGCCACCTCTGCGCGAGGGTCCAACGCCGAGGATTGTGGAGCGGTGCCACACGTCAACTCGCTGCGATGAACAGGTTGCCAAGATCGTCGCCAACGGGCAACGAGACCCACTTCAAGTTCCGGGGCGACCTGCAACGGGCATATTTTCCATTTTGCGTGGATTCGGGCGCGCCCCCGCCTTGTTGCGCGCGCTCGTTAGCGGTATGATCTGCCGGAGGCAAAATCATGAAGCTCACCTGCATCGCCGTTGTTCTCGCCGTCACCACGCACGCCTGGGCAGCCCCCGCCGGCGATGCCTCCGCGGGCAGGGAACTGCTAAAAAGCCAGCAGTGCTTGACTTGCCACCGCGCCGGCGGCGAAGGCGGCAACTCCGGCCCGAACCTCAGCCGCCTTGGCGGGCGAGGCTATACCCCCGCCCGCATGGCCGCGCAAATGTGGAACCACGCCCCCGCGATGTGGACCGCAATGGATGCCGCTAAAATTGAGAAGCCCAGCATCACTTCCGACGGCGCGGCCCATCTGTTCGCCTATTTCTATATGGCGCGTTTCTTTGAAAATCGTGGCGACGTCAGCCGCGGACGGCGTCTGTTCATGGAAAAAGGATGCGCCGCCTGCCACGCCGGAACGGGCCAAGGCGCGGGACCCGCGCTTTCCCGATGGGAAGGCGTCGGCGACCCCGTCGAGCTCGCGCGGCAGATGTGGAATCACGCCGCAAAAATGAACGCCGCCATCACCGCGAAGAACAGCCGCACGACACGGCTTAGCGGAGCGGAGATGAACGACATCGCCATGTACGCCTCCGGCCTGGCCAGCGGCCCGCCGGCCAAAGTCTCGTTCAACGCTGCCTCCGCCGGTGCCGGACCCGAACTGCTGCGCGCCAAGGGTTGCGCCGAATGTCACACCGGCGCGAAATCGCTGCCCGGCCAGGGCGTGTTTCTCACCACCGCGGATCTGGCGGCAGCCATGTGGAACCATGCCGGCCAGATGAAGCAGACCGCCGAGATCAGCGCCGCCGACATGCGCGGCATTGTCAGCCACCTGTGGAGCAGACAGTTTGAGCAAGAGGGCGGCGACGCCTCGCGCGGCGCACTGGTGTGGGCCGCGAAGGGCTGCCAATCGTGTCACGGACAAACGCCGCGCACCGCTTCCGGAACCGCGAATTCGTATGAAATGGTAGCCGTGCTGTGGCGGCACGGGCCGGAAATGTCGAAACAGATGAAAGCGAAGAACGTCGCCTGGCCCCAGTTTGCTGCCAATGAAATGGCGGACCTGACGGCGTATCTGAAGTCGCCGCCGCGGTAGGCGGGAGCGCGGGCTTCGAGCTCGCCGCGCGCCGCTTTCTTGATAAGCTCAGTCGCCGCGCAGCGTGAGATTCGGGTCCACCCGCGAGGCGCGCCAGGCCGGCAACAGCGCCGATGCCCCGGCCACCAGCAGAACCGCGACGCTCACCGTGAGGTAGGTCGCCGGATCATGCACGCTGACGCCGTGCAGCATCGGCTGCAGCATCCTCGATCCCGCCGCCGCCACCGCCAATCCCGCCGCCCCGCCCAGCGCGGCCCACTTCATCCCGTGCCCCACCACCATCCGAAGCACGTCCGCCTGCCGCGCGCCGATGGCCAGCCGGATGCCGATCTCGCGCGTTCGCTGCGAAACCAGGTAATGCAACACTCCAAAAAGTCCCACTCCCGCCAGCGCCGCGGCGAAGCCCGCGAAGCCGGTCAGGACCGCGCTCCAAACGCAAGGCTGCCACAGCGATTCCTCCACGATTTCCGGATACGGTCTCGCGTACACCACCGCCGCGTCCGGACTCACCTCCTGAACCACGCGCCGTACCTCCGGCAGCAGGCTCTCCGGCTTCCGATCCGTGCGCAGGAAGAACGTCATCGCCAGCGGCCCCCACTGGCGGGAGGGCGTATAGATTTCCAGGTTCCGGCCGGACTCGAAGGAACTCCACCGGGTATCCGCCACTACGCCGATCACCGTAAGCCAGTCGTTTGCGCCGGACTGCTTGCCCCAACGCAACTGTTGACCGATCGCGCTCCGTCCCGGCCACAACGTTTCCGCGGCGGTCCGGCTGACGACGGCGACCTTTGCCGACTGCGGACCGTCCGCCTCCGTAAAGGCGCGTCCTTCCAGCAACGGGATGCGCAGCGCCTCGAAGAAACCGGGCGTTACGTCCGTTCCCACCGCCGGGAACTGCTGCTCGCGCTCGTCCTGATTGCCGCCCTTGACGTACAACAGCGCGCGGGCGCGCTCCCGCGCCTGCTGCTCCATCGGCACGTAATACGATCCCCCGGCGGCCCGAACGCCCGGAAGGGACGCGAATCGCCGCTCATATTCCCGGTGATCCGCGCCATGCAAATACGCGAGCTCCGCCAGCGGCTTGCCCGAGATGAAGCGGCTGGTCCGAACGGCGAGCACATGCTGGGCCTGGAGTCCCGAGTCCTGTTGCCGCAGGTGAACGAAACTGCGCAACAGCAGCCCCGCCCCAACCAGCAGCAGCAGGCAGAAGCCGACCTCCGCCGCCACCAGCACCGCCAGCGGCGTTATCCGCGCCGCCCCGGCTCCGCGCGTCCCGCTCTTCAATCCGGAGGCGAGATCCACGCGCGCCAGCCGCGACGCGGGCGCCAGTCCGAAAAGGATGCCCGCCGCCAGGGAAGCGCACACGCAGAACAGCAGCACCCGCCAGTCCACCTCCAGGCGAATCCAGGCGGGGAGGTCGCGCGGCAACCATAGGGGCAGCGCCCGGACCGCCGCCCAGGCAATCCCGGCGCCGAACACGCCTCCAGCAAGCCCCAGCAGAACGCTCTCTGTCAGCAGGCGGGCCGCCACCCGGCTCACGCCAGCGCCCAGCGCGCTATGAATCGCCATCTCCCGCTGCCGCGTCGTGGATCGCGCCAGCAGCAGGCTGGACACGTTCAGCACCGCGATCAGCAGGACGCACAACGCTCCGCCCATCAGCAGCAGCACGTACGGACGCAGGTTGCCGGCTTCGGCTTCCCGCAGCGGGATTACGGCCGCGGTGATGTCGCGATTCGTATCCGGGTAGGCGCGGGCCAGCTCCGCGGAGACGCGCGCCAGATCTCCTCGCGCCTGCTCCAGCGTCACCCCCGGCTTCAGCCGCCCCAGCACCTGGTGCAGCCGCGCGTCCCGGGGACGCCAGAACGGAAATGAGTACGACGCGTAACGCGCCATCAGCGGCACCCAGACATCGGAGCGATCCGGGTACCGGAAATCGGGCGGCATCACCCCGATCACGGTGTAGGTGTCGCCGCGCAGCCGCACCGTGCGGCCCAGCACTCCCGGGTCGCCGCCGAACTGGTCCTGCCACAGCCAGTGGCTCAGCACCAGTTGGCGGACCGGCCCGCCTTCCCGGTCCTCCGCTTCCGTGTAGGTCCTCCCCAGGAAAGGCTCGATTCCCAGGAGAGGAAACAGCGACGCATTGGCGAAGGTCATCTTCACGGCTCTGGTGGAGCCGCCGTCCGTCAGGTTGTTGTCGAACTGGATGTAGGCGGCCAGCCCGGTCATGCTTCGCTGCCCGCGAGCCCAGTCCTTAAGGTCTTCGAGTGAGGTCCCGCGCGCCGAGCCTGGATTCGCGGCGGGATGGCTGTCCAGCCGCACCAGCCGTTGCGGGTCCGCATAAGGAAATGGGCGAAGCAGCAGCGCGTCCATAACCGAGTAAGCCGCGGTGGCCAGACCGATCCCCAGCCCCACCGTCAGGATTACCAGCGTGCTGAACCCCGGGCGATGCAGCAGGCCGCGCAGCGCATAGCGGATTGTCGAATAGAGAAGGCCCATTCTCTCTAGTGGTAGCGGCTGGAACGCGGCGGGCCAAGGGATCAGGCGCTAGCGGGCGCGACGATACGGCGGGCGGGCGGCCTCCGATCGTGAGCGGACGGGTGCGTGCTCACAAAGTTAGACTGGGGAGTTGAACGTGTCCACGTCCCGCCGCGCCGTCGTCGTCCTCGCACTGGCGACTTGCCTTGCCGCACAAACCTTGCCTTCCGGCGAGGGTGAAACGCTCAGCGGACTGAAAATCCGTTTTCCGGACTTCCTGGCCGGTAAACAAGCCGTGTGCGTCTTCAGCTTCAGCCGCGAAGCAGGGGAGAGTACCCGTGCCTGGATGGACCCGTTGTTGAAAGCGGGCGCTGACGCGTACTCCATCGCGAACCTCGAAGCAGCGCCGCGCCTGATTCGCGGGATGATCCGCCGCGGCATGAAGAGCGGCATGCCCGCGAACTACCATCCCCGCTCGCTCGTGCTCACGCGCGATGAAAAGGCCTGGAAAGCGGCGTTGCAGGTGACCGATGACAAGTGGCCCGTCGTAGTCCGCCTTGATACCTCCGGCAAGATCACCGACCGCTATGCCGGGCCGTTCGATGCTCGCGCCCTCGAGCGCTTCATTCGGAAATGAGCGGAGGGCCTCCGCCCCAGTCACCTCCAGGGCTTAACGGTTAAGTTGATTTGCGGGTATTTCGATACGAGTCCACCGGAAACTGACGTGAATTGCGACAGCATGCACTTCACCAATGGTCCTGCGAACAACGTTTGCCACTCCCTCACAGCGAGCGGCAGACGGACAGTCGCAAAGTAGCAGACGGTGCATCGTCGAGTTCGAACATGCACCGCGATAGTTGACGGAGTCAACCAATATTGGTTGACTCCGTCAACCTTTCAGCCAGGGGCCGAACTTAGCGCGTCCACGGCGGCTTCACGCCAACCGAGCGCGCATAGGCGATTAATTGGCCTAAATGCTCATGCAGGTGCGCGACCATGCGGATCTGCAGGCCGCCCATGGTCGTCTTGCGGTCGAAAAACATCGCCGGCTCTTCCAGGCTCGCCGCCGGCGCCGTGGCGATCGGCTCCGCCGCGGCGGCGAACGCCGCCTTGGAAAGTTCGAGAATCCGCGCCTTGTCCATGACCTTCGCTTCGTACGCGCGGTTCTGGTCCACCACCGCACGGACCCGTTGCGAGCCCTCCGGCAAGCCGGGATAAACCGAATCCGGCGCCTTGCGCCGCATCATTTCGAGCAGCATGTAGTTGTTCAGGCCGACGTGCACCACCACCTGGCCGATGGAACGCACGTCGTCGCCGGGGCGCCAGCCGTACTTCTCCGCCGGGATCGCCTCGGCGAGCTGAAACAGGCGGTCGCGGTAGAAGTCGAATTCACGCTGCAGGTCGGCCTGGAAAGCCGCGCGGGTCTGGGGCAGCGCCGGCAATGCTCCCGCGATCAGAAGCAGCGCCACGCGCCGGGAAGATAGTCTCAAGAGAATTGCTCCTTTCAGTTCACTCAGGAGCAAGTCTGCGCCAAACGCTCCTCCAGATATAGAAGGTTCTTGCTCCGGCGGTAGAGGCCGGGCGTGATGCCGAAGGTCCGCCGGAAGTGGCGAGTGAAGTGGCTTTGGTCGGCGAACCCGGTTTCGGCCGCGACCGTGGAAGGGTCCATGCCGGCGCGGAGCAGAGTGCGGGCTCGCGCCAGGCGAATTTGCAGCAGAAACGCATGGGGCGGCAGACCGGTGTTGCGGCGGAACACGCGCGTAAGGTGAAACGGGCTGAGCCGCGCCACCGCCGCAAGTTGCTCCAGGCGGATGTTGTCGCGGGAGTGTTCGAGGAGATAGCTGCGGGCTCGCCGCACCGCGCCTGCCTCGCGGCCAAGAGGGCTGGCGGCATCGCCGCGGACGGCGGTCTCGAGATCCAGGCGAGCCTCGTCGATCCCCAGCGCGCCGCCGGGCTCCGCGATGCGCCGGCACAAGTCGAGCAGGTGGTGGCGGATATCCTCGCGATTGCGGACCGGGTCCCGCCAGAACGTGCTCCACTCCCCGCTCAGGTACAGGTTGTGGTGGTCGCAATGGCCCCGGTTGGCGTGGATCTCGCCCGCCGGGATCAGAAACGTGCTGCCGGGCGGAGTGTGGCGCCACGCGCCTCGGAAGTAGAGTTCGCCGCTACCGCGATCGATGGTGCACAGTAGCGTCTCGTCATGCCAGTGGCGAGGATACTCGTGGTTGACGCCGATCCCGCGGAAGACTTCATAGCCTTCGCCGCGCCAGAACTGAAGGAACGCCATGTTCAGGACTGGGACGCGGCGCCGCGCGATTGGTTAGGAGACGCTTAGGTCGCGTTGCCGTTTGCTTCTTCCGGCGGGGGCGGCTCGGGCAGTCTGCTGATCAGCAGCTTGTCGATCCGGCGGCCGTCCACGTGCACCACGTCGAAGCGCCACCCGTTCCACTCGAAGGCATCCCCGGACACCGGCACCCGACCCAGTTGCGTCAGGACGAAGCCGGCGGCGGTGGCGAAGTCGCCATCCTGCTCGCCGGGGAGTTCCGGGAGGAGCAATTCCTGCCGCAAATCGGAGACGGGCAGGATGCCGTCCACCAGCCAGGATCCGTCCTCGCGGGGGAGGGCGCGGGGGCCGGCGATCTCGTCAGCGGTGGCCGCCACCTCGCCCACGATGGCGCGGGTCAGGTCGGTCATCGTGATCAGCCCTTCCACGCCGCCGTGCTCGTCGATCACCAGAGCCATTCCCGTGCCGGAGCTGATGAACAGGTCGATGACATCGAAAGCCCGCTTCGACTCCGACACCAGCAGGGGTTTCTTCAGCAGCGGGCGCAGGTCCAGGGGTTGCCCGGCCAGGCTTTGCCCCAGGACATCCTTGACGTCGATGATGCCGGCGAGCTGATCCAGGCTGCCTTCACCCACGGGATAACGGAGGTATGGGCTGTTCAGGATCTTGCTCAAGGTAACCTCCGTGGTTTCCTTCAAATCCAGCCAGATCACGCGGTTGCGGGAGCGCATCAGCTCGGTGACCCGGCGGTCGCCGAGACGGAAGACGGCGCTGACCATTTCCTGCTCGGCTTCCTCGAAGGTTCCGTGCCGGGTACCCTGCTCGATCAGACCCTTGATTTCCTCTTCGGTCACGGGCGGCTCGGTTCCAGCGCGCAGCGGGATCAGCTTGAGCACCATGTTGCTGGACCAGGACAGGAAGCGCACCACCACGGAGGTCGCGGAGGCAAGCCGCTTCATGAACGGCGCGAGACCGCTGGCGATGCCCTCCGGGTTGATGAGCGCGATGTTCTTGGGTGCGAGCTCCCCGAGAATCAGCGTCAGGTAGCTGATGGCGATCACCACCAGGCCGAAGCTGATGGATTCGCTGTAGGGGTCGAGCAGCGGGTATTGGCTCAGGTAGTAATTCAGGTGCCCGGCCAAGGTCACGCCGCCGAAGGCTCCGGCGAGCGTTCCGATGAGGGTGATCCCCACCTGCACGGTGCTGAGGAAGTCGCCGGGGTTTTGGGCCAGATCCAGCGCCACTTGCGCGCCCCGCCTGCCCTGTTTCACGCGCTGTTCCAGGCGCGCCTTGCGCGAGGAAACCACGGCGATCTCCGCCATCGCAAAAAGCCCGTTCGCCAGAATCAGCACGAAGAGGATCCCAATCTCCAGTCCAGCCGAGCCCATCAGGCGTTCGCCCCCTACCATCAAGTTAGCGGAAACGGCGCCGGACCGTTATAATCAAGGCTTCCCAGCTCCATGCTCGTCACCTCGTCCACGTATTTCCTGTTTTTGGCCGGGGTTTTCTTTTTGTACTGGCTGCTGGCGCGCTGGAGGGTGGCGAGCCTGTCGATCCTCCTGTTCGCCAACTATTTCTTCTACGCCAAGTGGGACTTGTTCTATCTGGGTCTGATCCCGGCGGCCGGCTTTTGCGACTACTGGCTGGCGCGCGGTATGGGCGCCACCAAGCGGACCGGAATCCGCCGGACGCTGGTCACCGCCAGCGTGCTGATGAACGTCGGGCTGCTGGCGTCCTTTAAGTACATGCCGTTCCTGCTGGAGAATTGGGCCGTGGTGAGCGGCGGGGTCGCGCCCGCCTGGCATTGGACCTTCCCGCTGGGGCTGTCCTTCTATTGTTTTCAGGCGCTGACTTACACCATCGACGTCTACCGGCACGATGCCAAGCCGGCCACCAGCCTGCTCACCTACCTGACCGGCGTCAGCCTTTTTCCGACAACTCTCAGCGGACCCATCACCCGGGTGTCGTCGCTGGTGACCCAGTTGGAGCGCAAGGAGAAGACGCTGGCTCCGGAAAATGGCGCCAAAGCGCTGTTCTGGATCGGTTTGGGGCTGAGCAAGAAGTTCCTGATTGCCGATTACCTGGCAGAGAACCTGGTGAACCGCGTGTTCGACTTCCCCAACCTGTACAGCGGCGGCGAAACCCTGGTGGCTATCTACGGCTACGCCTTGCAGCTTTACTATGATTTTTCGGGCTACACGGATATCGTTCTCGGATCGGCCCTGCTGCTGGGTTTGCAGCTTCCGGCGAACTTCAACGCTCCCTACGCGGCGGTGGACCTGGCCGATTTCTGGCGCCGCTGGCACATCTCGCTTTCTAACTGGCTGCGCGACTATCTCTTTTTCAGCCTGCCGGGACAGCGCGGCAAGGTGCTGCCGTATGTGAATCTGGTGATCACCATGGTGATCGGGGGCTTGTGGCATGGCCCGTCGTGGACCTTCGTGATCTGGGGCGCCTTGCACGGAGTTGGCCTGGCGGCGGTGCGATTGTGGCAGCAGAAGCGCGGGAGCCAGCCAGCCGAGGGAGCCTGGCGGATCGCGAACATCTTCTTCACCTTCCAGTTTGTCGCGCTGTGCTGGGTGTTTTTCCGCGCCACCTCGATCGAGAACGCGTGGTCGATTCTGGGGCGCGTGGCGTCGAACACCTGGGCCGCGCCGAACGTCAGCGGGAGCCTGTGGTTCATTCTGCTGGTGGCGATCGCGGCGCATTATGTGCCGCGGACCTGGTTCGAGTTCTCGATTCGCGTGTATTCGCGGGCGCCGTTTTACGTGCAAGCGGCTTGTCTGGCGGCTTTGGTGGTGGCGCTGCAATTCGTGGCGGCCACGGGGACCACGCCGTTCATCTACAACAACTTTTAGGGCACATGAAGAACTTCCCCTGGAAAACCGCCCTTACGATCCTCAGCTTCGGCGCGCTGCTGGCGGTGCCGGAGTACACGCCGGCGCTGACCGGATATCCGTCGTTGAAGCTGGAACAGTTGCCGCTGCTGGTCGACTTCCCGCTGCGCAACCGGGTGGCCGAGCCCATCGCAGAGGAGCAGAACCGGCTGAAACCGTCCTTGCGAACCGTGCAGCCGCTGCGCGAGCACTTCATCGACGCCTCGGGATCGCTGGACCGGTTCTTCGAGGCGGTGCTGGCGCTGGAACAAGGGAAGGCGGAGCGTCCGGTCCGGATCGTTCATTACGGGGACTCGCCGACTACCGCGGATCTGATCACCGCCGATGTGCGCGCCCTGCTGCAGACCAGGTTCGGAGACGCGGGCCACGGATTCGTTCTGATCGACAAGCCGTGGGCGTGGTACGGCCATCGAGGGGTGCGGATCGAGGCGACCGGCTGGCAGATCGATCCGGCGACGCAAGGCTCCAAGGACGGGTTGTTCGGATTGGGCGGGGTCAGCTTCCGGGGATCGCCGGGCGCGGTCTCGAGTCTGATCCTGAAGCACCCCGGCCATCAACGGGTGGAGGTCGCGTATCTGGAGCAGCCGGGCGGCGGCACGCTGGCGGTGGAGGCAGGCGGCGAGCCGCTGGGGAGCGTTGCGACCGAAGGTCCGGAGGCGAAGCCCGCGTTCCACAGCTTCGCGCTCCCGGCCGGAACGCGAAAGATCACCCTGCGGGTCACCTCGGGTTCGGTTCGGGTCTTCGGCGCATCCTTCTTGAAAGACGCGCCCGGCATTATTTATGACAGCCTGGGACTCAACGGCGCCTACGTCCGGGTGCCGGCCAAGCTATTCAACGCCGATCATTGGGCGGAGCAGTTGCGCCACTACCGCCCGGATCTGGTGGTGGTGAACTACGGAACCAACGAAAGCGTCTACCCGCAGTTTGTCGATTTCGCCTACAGCAAGGAGATGAAGGAAGTGGTGCGCCGCATCCGCGCCGGTATTCCGGACGCGCCGATTCTGGTGATGAGTCCGATGGATCGCGGGGAGCGCGATTCCGGGGGGCAGATCGGGACGGTGCCGGTAATGGCGCGGCTGGTGGACCTGGAACGGCAGGTGGCGGGGGAGACGAACTGCGCCTTTTTCAATACGTTCGCGGCCATGGGCGGGGCCGGAACGATGGGCCGCTGGTACGCGGCCGAGCCCCGGCTGGTGGGCGCGGATTTCATTCACCCTATGCCTGCCGGCGCGCGGATCGTAGGGGGTCTGCTCTACGAGGGGTTGCTGGATGGGTATAATCAGTTCAAGGCGAAGCAGATGCAGCGTAAGCTCGCGGAAAACCCGGCGGGAGAGATGCAGCCGAGATGAGGCTCGCCCTGGCAGCCCTCGCGCTGATCCTGCCGCTGGACGCGGCGACGCCGGCGAAGCCTCCAGCAAAGACTGCAGCCAAGTCCACCAAGCCCGCGGTTCAGACCAAGAAAAAGAGTTCCAGCGCAAAGACTCCGGTTCGCAGCGCGACACGGAAGCCGGCCTATCGCGCCCCCCGGCCCCCGGTGGTCTCGGCGGCGGTGCGGGCGCAGGCAGCACGGACGGTGAACGCCGCCCACCAGCAGGGCGCGGAAATTCCGGTTGAGAACCCGATGGCGCTGGTGCCGTTCTTCGAGATGCTGTATCGCCATCAGCAGGGGCAGGTGGACGGTCCGCTCCGGATTCTGCATTACGGCGATTCCCACACCGCGGCGGATGAGTGGACCGGGGGCATGCGGCAGGCTTTCCAGGCGCGGTTTGGAGACGGCGGCAGCGGCTACAGTTTCGCGGGACGCCCGTGGAACAGCTACCGGCGGTTGGATGTGCGCGGCAGCTCCACGCGGGGATGGTACACGGACGGGCTGGTGGGGCGCAGCGGCGACGGGCTTTACGGGCTGGGCGGGGTCGCCATGACCGCTACCCGGGCGGGCGAAGCCGTGTACCTGAACGCCGAATGTGAGCGCGTGGAAATCTTTTATCTGCAGCAGCCTGGCGGGGGGGATGTCAACCTTTACGACAATGGCGCGCTGGTGGAGCGAATCTCCACGAACGGCGAGCTTGCGCCGGGCTACTACCGCCTGGAAACGTCACCAGGCCCGCATCGCTTCGAACTGGAGACGGCGGAGTACAAGCCGGTGCGCATCTTCGGGTGGGCCGCTGAGAACGCCAAGGGCGTCACCTACGAAACTCTGGGGATCAACGGCGCGCAGGCGTCGATCGTGTTCGGCTGGGATGAGAATCTGCTGCTGGACAACGTGGCGCGGCGGAATCCGGCGCTGATCGTGCTGGCTTACGGAACCAATGAAGCGCGGAATCGCGATTGGACTTACGAGACCTATCACGACATGTTTCTGCAGTTGATCCAGCGGTTCCGCAAGGCGGCGCCGACGGCATCGATTCTGGTGGTAGGCCCGCCGGACCACCTGATCCGCAAGGGGCGGAGCTGGGTTCCGATGGAGAAGCTGGATGTGATTGTGCGGGCGCAGCGGGAAGCGGCGCTGATTTCCGGCTGCGCATATTGGGATCTGCGGGCGCGCATGGGCGGCAAGGGATCCATGCGCAACTGGGTGTATGCCGGGATGGCGCAGGGCGATTATGTTCACTTCACCGCGCCGGGCTACCGGCTGATCGGCGAAGCGATTTTCCGAGACCTGATGAATGAGTATCTCGACTTCGTTCAGGCGAGGCAACGTGTTGCAGAAGCGACGGTTGCAGGGGAAGATCGCCACTGAAGCCGGGTAGTTCGCCACGCATTCGGTCAAGCCTGATTAATTAATCTTCACATCATTGATTCTTTGGGACATTCTGAGTTAGCCTGACCCCAGCATTTAGGTTTGTGTTACCGGACTGCAATTCTGTAGTCCGGCTGGGGGTCACATTTCTGGCAAATTTCCAGTCGCGAATGCGCTGGTTCACAAGGCTTCATTGGCTTTGGGACTTGACGCGTCAGTCTTCCGGGTTCCCCGGGAAGCGTGCCTCCCCGACAGCAACCACCCCCCTTCACCAGATCAGAGAGACGCGCGCCCTGGGCAGGACCGACCGGGCGCGGGGTGCAAAGGGCGGACAGACAAGAAGCAATGAAACAAGGAGCATAAATTGATATGGAGATAAGCACGAAGCGCAGGATATTGGCTTCGATGCTGGTGCTCGCCCTGCTGGCGCTTCCCGCGCTGGCACAGGAAAGCACCGGCAGCGTTTCCGGCGTGGTTACCGACGCATCCGGCGCCGCGATTCCGAACGCCAAGATCGTGATCACCGGACCACGCCTGCCGAAGGGCCTGGAGACCAACACGGACGGGACGGGCAACTATGTATTCGTCAGCCTTCCGGTTGGCGTATACAGCATCAGCGTTTCGGCCGCGGGATTCCAGACCACCCGCCAGGCGGAGCTGGAAGTCCGGCTGGGATCGCAGGTGAACTTCAGCCCCAAGCTGAACGTTGGACAGATGGCCGAGGTCGTGGAAGTCACGGCGGCGGCGAACCAGATTGACACGGCGTCCAGCCGCACGGTGACCAGCCTGCAGAGCAACCAGATGCTGAATCTGCCGACGGGGCGCACCTTCAATTCGATTTTGGCGATCGCCCCCGGCGTTCGCAGCGAAGTGAAGGGCGGCAACGCGGGAGTGGGCGGCTTCTCGGTGGACGGCGCGAGCGGTTCGGAGAACACGTTCTTCCTGGACGGCGTCGAGGTTTCGGACGTCCGCCGCGGATCGCTGCGGCAGCAGAACGCGATTCCGATCGAGTTCACGCAGGAAGTCAACATCCGCTCCGGCGGTTTCGAGGCGGAGTACGGCGGCGCGACGGGCGGCGTGGTGAACGTCTCCACCAAGGGCGGCAGCAACGATTTTCATGGCCAGGTTTACTTCCAGACCACGAATGACTCGTTGAACGCCCGCGATCGCGGCTACTACCAGCGCGCGGCGGCGAACGCCGATCTCGCTGAGTTTTTCCATCCGCGCGAGGACCAATACTCGATCTGGTATCCGGGCGGAATCTTCAGCGGACGCCTGTTGAAGGATCGCCTGTTCTTCACGAGCGGTTATTCTCCGGAACTGGAGAATTCGCGACGGACGGTGCCGTTCGCCTCGGGAGCGCGCTCCTATGACCAGCGCTGGCTCCGGCACTACATGGTGAACCGGCTGGATTGGAACGCGACCAACAAGCTGCAGGTGAACTCCACCTGGATCTGGTCGCCCTTCAAGCGGACCGGCACGCTGCCGAGCCGCGATGAACGGCTTGCGCCGGTCAATGGCCTGGACGTGCAGGGCGGCTTCACGCCGGCGCAGACGGTCTCCGTGGGCGCGACTTACGCGCTGACGCCGAAGATCGTTGTCACCGGCCGCTACGGCTACCGCTACATCAACGACAAGGACGGCAACTACGGTTTGCCGGGCGTGCCGTTCATCAGCTACTCGACCTCGAGCGTCGGAATCGCCGGCGTGCCTTCGAACGTGCAGTTCCCGAACGGCTACACCAACACCGCGTCCACGCTGGCGATCGTGAAGGACATCACCACTCGTCACAATGTGTATCTGGACGGCTCCTGGATCAAGAACATCGGTGGCCAGCAGCACACCTTCAAGGCGGGTTGGGCGCTGAACCGGCTGGGCAATCAGGTGCTCAGCGACTACACCAACGGGCGCTTCGTGGTGAACTGGAACGATTCCTTCTCCCGCGGCAGCATCCGCGACCAGCGCGGAACGTACGGGTTCTACACCTGGCAGGACGGCGTGCGCCTGAACAACGGCGTGAACAGCCGCAATCAGGGCTTCTACGTGCAGGATCAATGGCGCGTTCACCAGCGGCTGACCTTGAATCTGGGCGTCCGCTTCGAGAACGAATTCCTGCCGCCGTATACCCCGGAGTTCAACGGAATCAAGATCTCGAATCCGGTTTCGTTCGGCTGGGGCGACAAGATCGCGCCGCGCATCGGCGCCGCGTGGGATATCTTCGGCGACGGGCAGTGGAAGCTGGCCGGCAACTTCGGCCTGTTCTACGACACCATGAAGTATGAACTGGCGCGCGGCAGCTTCGGCGGCGACTACTGGTGGAGCCACGTGTACCGGTTGAACGACCCGAACGTGTTCAACCTGAGCCGGACGAATCCCGGCGCGCTGGGTCCGAACATCATTTCCTACAACAACCGCACCATTCCGATCAACGCGGCGGGCGAGTTGGAGGGAATCGATCCGGATATCAAGCCCTATGCCTCGCGCGAGTTCTCGCTGATGCTGGAGAAGCAGATCAACCGCCGCGGCGTGGCCAGCATTCGCTACGTTCGCAAGGACCTGCTCCGGGCGATTGAAGACATCGGCGTCTTGGACGCGGAAGACAACGAAGTGTACCTGATCGGCAATCCGGGCTTCGGCCAGACGCGGAACACGAATTCCGTGTACGGGCAGAAGACGCCGGACGGCCAGGAATTCCTGGTTCCGGAAGCCAAGCGGCAATATGACGCGGTGGAATTCCGCTTCCAGGGGAAGATCGGCGGATTCAATCTGATCCCGTCGTACACCTGGAGCCGCCTGTACGGGAACTACTCCGGCTTGGCGAATTCGGACGAAGCGGGACGGTCGGATCCCGGCGTTTCGCGCGCCTACGATCTGCCGTACTACTACTTCGACGCGTCGGGCAGCCAGCGCAACGTGCTGGGCCGGCTGGGCACGGATCGCCCGCATACCTTCAAGCTGTTCGCCTACTACGACCTGAAGTCGC
This sequence comes from uncultured Solibacteraceae bacterium, assembly GCA_964406035.1. GTDB lineage: Bacteria > Acidobacteriota > Terriglobia > Bryobacterales > Bryobacteraceae > JAIEPW01. Next base: position 17,423 of record CAYOQB010000025.1, read on the forward strand.
GGATGGGCAACACCTTCTTCGGCTTGAATCAGTTGGCCTATCAGGGCACCCTGGATTCGACCTCGGTGATCTACCTGTCGGCGCCGACGTTCCCCTATGGCCGCGGCGACCTGGGCCGCACGCCCACCTACACGCAGACGGATCTGCAGATCGCGCACACGTTCAAGATGACGGAGCGGATGAGCGTCCGGCTGGAAGCGAATGCCCGTAACCTGTTCAACCAGGGCACGGTGATCTCGCGCGCATCGCAATTGAACCGCAACGGGGCGATCACCATCGATCCGACGCAGTTCTTCCGCGGCTACGACCCGAGGGCCCTGGTTCCTCCGGGCGTGGGATCCACGCGGTTCAACCCGATCTATGGGTTGCCCGGCGCGGGTGTGGCTGTCGGCGGCGCGCGCGCGGTTTCGGGCGTCATCGGCACGGGTTCCAGCGCCTTCGCGGCGACGAACCCGAACTTCGGCGGATATCAGGACTTCCGCGTGTTCCGCTTCGGAATGCGTCTGATGTTCTAACATTTGAACCAAAGGCGGGAGTCCTTATCGAAAGGGCTCCCGCCACAGTGTTCTTCACCCACCGATTTTTGAATTTCGCCTCCCGTTTCGTGAAGTTCCTGCAGCCCCACTCCACGGTCCACTTCAGCGTTTCAATGACTTAAGTGTAAGCATCATTAATTAGCCTTCATCCCATTGATAAGCCTTGGCGTGTTGGGTAATCTTGACCCACAAACAGTCTGTTTCGGCGAGTTCCGATCCAGGGACCGCTAAATGATTGGGGCTTTTCAACAACTGAATAGAAGGGGGACAAATGCGCAAGCTTTGTCTGATCGCCGCTTTTGCGGCGCTCGCCGCGGGCGTTCTGACGCCGGCGGCATTCGCGCAGGCTACGGCCACCGCGACGGTGGAAGGAACAGTAACCGATAAGACCGGCGCCGTGATTCCCAAGGCGACCGTCAAGCTGACCAATGAAGCCACTGGCTTCGTCCGCGAGAAAACCACCAGCGAAGTTGGCTTATACCGTTTCGACCTGGTGCCGGCGGGCATGTACAACTTGAGAGTTTCGGCTCCGGGCTTCGCCAGCCTGAATTTCGAGAAGGTGGAGCTGGCGATCGCGCGCACCACGACGCTGGACGCGAGCCTGAGCCCGAGCCAGCAGGCGGAGACGATCACGGTGGAAGCCACGGGGGCGCCGCTGGTGGATACGACGAAGACGGACGTCAGCCTGGCGATCCGTCCGAACGACGTGATTGAACTGCCGCTGAACGGCCGCGACTTCAACACGCTGGCGCTGCTCGCGCCGGGGGCCAAGCCGGTGGACAGCTACGATCCCACCAAGAACCGCGTGGGCGTGTTCGGCGTGAATGGATCCGGCGGCCGCAATGTAAACGTCACCGTGAACGGAATCGACAACAAGGACAACACGGTGGGCGGGCCGGTGATGCAGTTTCCGCTGGAGGCCATTCAGGAGTTCAACATCTCCACGCAGCGTTTCTCGGCAGCCAACGGGCGCAGCGAGGGCGCGGCGGTGAACGTGGTGACCAAGAGCGGATCGAACCAGTATCACGGGTCGGCATTCTACTTTTTCCGCGACAAGGCGCTGAACACGCTGAACTACTTCGAAAAAGCGGAGAACGGAGGGACGAACGAGAAGTCGCCGTTCCGGCGGCATCAGGTGGGCGGGACCATCGGCGGCCCCATCGTGAAGGACAAGCTGTTCTTCTTCTTCGCGATGGAGCGGCAGATCGAGGACACGTCGATCTCGGCCAACCCGCAGGCGTTTACGGAACTGAACCTGGTGCGCAACCTGGGTGCGGAGCCGTCGACGATCATTCCGACGCCATATCGCGACTGGCGCTATAACGGCCGCGTCGATTACCGAATCAACGAGAAGCACAACATTTTCGCCAGCTATAACGCGCAGTTCAACAACGGCGAAAACGACCAGACCGACGAGAACACGGATCTGACCGGCGGCAACACCACTGTGAACGAGCTGCTGCTGGGCAACCTGACGTTGAACTCCGTGCTGACGCCGACCATCGTGAATTCGTTCACGGCCGGCTACCAGTACTGGAACAACCTGATCGACGCCAAGGTGTTCCGTCCGAATTTGCAATTCCCGGGCGGCATCAATTTCGGCACTAACGTGAACGTGCCGCAGCAGAGCTATCAGGCGAAGTGGCAGTTCCGCGACGATCTGTCGATCGTGCGCGGCAAGCACGCCTTGCGCATGGGCTTCGACTTCGTTTATCAGCCCAAGCTGGGCGGCTTCTTCGTATTCGACGCCACGCCGGTGTATACCTTCTTCGACCTGCCGAGCGTGATCCTGAACAACCGCACGCGATATCCGCAGGGCTTCGCGACTCCGGGAGCGGTGTCGGCGATCGCCGCGACGGCGGGCGATCCGTACTTCAACCTGGAGGGCGGCGCCAAGATGGCCGGCGTGTACTTCCAGGACGACTGGAAGGTGACCAAGCGGCTGACCATCAACGTCGGCCTGCGCTGGGACAAGGACATCAACCTGCTAGGCGCCCGGCAGCAGGAGAACAATCGCACGTTCCAGGCGCTGAAGCGGATCGGTCATCCCTTCGGGCAGGAGCTGCCGCAGGACTACAACCTGGGACTGTCGCCGAGATTCGGCTTCGCGTTCGACGTTACCGGCAGCGGCCGGCACATCGTGCGCGGCGGGTATGGCCTGTACTACGGGCAGACGTTCCTGAACATTCCGCTGTTCATGATCCAACAGGCGAATCCGACGCTGTTCGCGCAGGTGGTGGGTCCGGTGAGCTCCGGCGCGGGCGATCCGAATTCGGACATCGTGCCCGGATCGGGCGGCATCCGCCTGGGCAACTGGCGTTTCGGAGTGGATCGCCTGGTGGTGCCGCCTCCGGCCACCGCATTTTCCGGCGGCGAAATCGGCCGCCTGGTGCATCCCGATTACCGGCCGCCGTACACCCAGCAATTTAATGTCGGCTACGCGTTCCAGATCAACCAGAACAACGTGATCGAAATCGAAGGCGTGCGCACACTGGGGCTGCACGAATCGAAGACGGTGCCGATCAACGTTCGCCGCGGCGGCACCGCGCGCGACCTGGACGCGGCGTTCCGCGCGGCGGGCCTGCCGCTGCTGGGGCGCATCGACGTGGTGCGGTCGATCGGGCGGTCGTGGTATCACGGCCTGAATATCAGCTACCGCCGGCGCTTGTCCAACCGTTTTTCGGTGAACACGAACTACGTGCTCTCGGAAGCAAAGGCGTACAACGGCGGCCCGGCGGCGTTCGGCAACCGGCCCACGGACATCAACAACGTGTTCGCGCGGCATGACCTGGGCTACTCGCCGAATGACGAGCGGCATCGCTGGGTGGTCTCGGGCATCGTGCAGGCGCCGTGGGGATTCCAGCTCGCGCCGATCATGCAGTGGGCTTCGGCTCGGCCCTACAACCTGACGCAGGGCATCGCCGACGTATTCGGATTCGGCGGCGGGCAGGGCGCGACGCACGCCGTGCTGCGCCGCGACAATCCGGACAACGTGCAGGCGACGGCGGCTCTCACCGCGGCGCAATTGCGCGCCGGAATCGCCGACGGTTCGCTGTACCAGGCGCCGTTCAACGCGGCGCGGGGGACCATGTTCTTCCAACTGGACCTGCGGGCGTCGAAGTTCATCAATTTCGGCGACCGCGCCCGGGTGGAGATGTTCTTCCAGGCGTTCAACCTGACCAACCGGGCCAACTTTGGCAACAACTTCGTCGGCAACATTCGCAGTGGAGCGTTCGGGCAGCCGAACGGCTTCATCACGCCGAGCGGCGTGATCATTCCGAAGTCGTTCTCGGGTGAATTCGGAGCACGCTTCAGCTTCTAGAGAGCGGCTTACGCTTTTCTCTGATGGCCGCGCGGCGGACGATTTGCAGAATCGTCCTCCGCGCGGTTCTTTTTTCGAGTGCGGCGCGGGCTAGTGGCTGCGGAAGGTGTTCGGGTCCTTCATCGTAAAGCGGTACTGGAAGTGGCACTCCTGGCAAGCTTCGAAGAGGTCCCCGCCGCGGGTGAACAGATCCTCGGGGTTGCGGGCCTGGGCCGCTTTCAGAACGGAGCTGCCGGCGTCGATGAGGGCGCGGCAACGCTCCATCCACTTGTCGCTGTCCTTGGCGCGGCCGGACATCATCAGCAGGTTGCCCGCCTCAGTCAGCGTAATCGCGCTGGCCTCGATGCGGATCCAATCGTCTTCGCCGGCAGGCTTCATTTCCGTGCTGCCCTTGAGGTCGCTGATGTAGCCCACCGCGTCCCAGACGACCTCGGCGTTGGGGATCACCATCCCGTGCATCACCTGCTCCAGGGTGGCCACGGGCTTGTAGGGTGGGGCGGCGGCCGCTGCCTGCGGTTTGTTGCATCCGGTCAGGAGCAGGCAGATCGCCGCGGCCAGCAGGGCACTGTAAATTTTCATGTCATTCTCCCGGAACCGCGAAAGAGTAGCATATACTAACTTCCTCACGGCCGCGCGATGATTTACCGGAGCCCTAACGCAACGCGATGAACCTGCTGGAGTTCTTCACATGGCTGGAGTCGACGGGCGGCAGCACCTCGATCCGCGAGTCGATTCTGCTGTATCCGATTATCGAAACGACGCACGTGCTGACGCTGGCGCTTTTCTTCGGGTTCATCGGCCTGATGGACCTGCGGCTGACGGGCATCGCGCTGCGCGAAGTGCCGGTGACGCAGATCACGCGGCGGATTCAGCCGCTGGGCGTCATCGGGTTCGTGCTGATGGTGATCACCGGCGCGCTGCTTTTTTACTCCGGCCCGCTGCGGGCCTACACCAACATTTTCTTTCGCGTGAAGATGCTGCTGATCGTGCTGGCGGGGGTGAACGCGTTCGTGTTCCACCGGACCATTTTCCGCAAAGTGGACACCTGGGATTCCGCGCTGGAGCCGCCCCGCGGGGCGCGGATGGCGGGCCTGTTCTCCCTGCTGTTCTGGAGCGGCGTGATCGTCTGCGGGCGGATGCAAGCGTACAAGTGGTTTGAATAACGATGGACCTGCTGGCCTTTTTTCAGTCTTTGGAAGCAACCTTCATCGGGACCAAGGTGCGGGAATCGCTGTGGATGTTCCCGGTGATCGAGTGCGTGCACCTGCTGGCGCTGGGGCTGATGGGTGGAGCGGTGCTGGCCGTGGATCTGCGGTTGCTGGGATGGGGATTGCGCGACCAGCCGGCCGCGAAGCTGGAAGCGATGCTGCATCCCTGGCTGACCGGGGGAGTAGTGATGATGGTGGTCACCGGCGTGCCCATGCTGCTGTCGGAGGCGGTGAAGTGCTACTACAGCCCGCCCTTCTGGTACAAGATGGGACTTCTGGTGGTGGCTACGATCTTTGCTTTCACGGTCCGCCGCCGGGTGGCGCGGAAGAGCATTGAGTTGGCGGTGACCGGAGGAGGACGCCTGACCGCGGTGGCGTCGCTCGCGCTGTGGTTCGGCGTGGCTTTCTCCGGCCGCTGGATTGCGTTTTACTGAGGGGGAGCACGAATGAGATCGCCGATCGCGCTTTCGTTGATGGTGATTGCCGGAGCGGCCACGCTGGCCGCGCAGGCGCCGCGTCCGTTTCAGCCGCAGAGGCTGGGCAACGGCAAGCCGGACTTCAATGGGATCTGGCAGGCTCTAGGTCCATTCCACTACGATGTTGAGCGTCACATGGCGCGGGCATCGCTGATGCTGCGCGACGGTCCGCACGGGCCCCTGCCCGCCGTGCCGCTGCTGCGGCTGGGCGCGGTGGGCTCGGTCCCCGGCAGCTTGGGGATCGTCGAGGGCGGCAAGATTCCCTACAAGCCCGAGGCTCAGGCCAAGCGCGAGGAGAATCGCAAGAACTGGCTGGACCGCGATCCCGAGGTGAAGTGTTATCTGCCCGGCATCCCGCGCGCGACGTATATGCCGTTCCCGTTTCAGATCGCGCAGAACGCCAACTCGTTCTTCTTCGCCTATGAATACGCGGGCGCGGTTCGCGACATCCTGTTCCAGGACCCGGGTCCGGCGGAGACGGATTCGTGGATGGGCCAATCGGTGGGGCGCTGGGAAGGCGACACGCTGGTGGTGGTCACCACCGGGCTGAACGATCAGACCTGGTTCGACCGCTCCGGCACGCATCACAGCAATCAACTGAAGGTGACGGAACGCTTCACGATGATGAGCCCCAATCACATCCGGTATGAGGCCACCATGGAGGATCCGGAGGTGTTCACCGCGCCCTGGAAGATTTCGCTGCCGCTATACCGGCGGATGGAGCCGGACGCGCGATTGATGGACTTCAAGTGCGTGGAGTTCGTGGAAGAATTGATGTTTGGAGAATACCGGCGGAAGCCGCTTCCGCGCTAGGTGCAGAAGGAGATGAGCATGCGCAAGACGACAATCGCGGTAATTCTGCTGGGCGCCGTGGAGGCGTTCGGGCAGTCGCCGAAGCCGAAGCCCGCCGCGGCGCCGCCGGACCTCTCCGGCACCTACGACATCGCCACGCTGACGCCTCTGGTGCGTCCGGCGCGGCTGGGCGACCGCCTGGAGCTGTCGCCGGAGGAAGCCAAAGCCATCGAGAAGCAGGAGGCTGCTCGCATGGCCGCCACCAGCCGCAGCAGCGATCCGAATCGCGCGGCGCCGCCCAAGGGCGGCGACGGCTCCGAGGGCGCGGCGGGGAACGTCGGCGGGTATAACAGCGTTTGGACCGATCGCGGCTCCGGCGCGTTCCAGATGAATGGCAAGTACCGCACCTCGATCGTCACCGATCCGAAGAACGGGCAGTTGCCGCCGATGACGCCCGCTGCGATGAAAGCGGCGCGGGACCGCATCCGCTTTAACCGCCAGAACACCGGCGACGCGTGGTGGGTGGCCGAAGGACTCAACCCCGGACCGTTCGACGATCCGGAACTGCGATCGCTGGCCGAGCGCTGCCTGCTGGGCTTCGGCTCCTCCGCCGGTCCGCCGTCGCTGCCGGTGCTGTACAACAACGTGAAGCGCATCGTGCAGACCAAGGACACGGTAATCATTCTGAATGAGATGGTGCATGACGCGCGCATCATCCGCATCAACGGCAAGCATGACCCGCCGGAGATCCGGCGCTGGCTGGGCGATTCGATCGGCAAGTGGGAGGGGGACACGCTGGTGGTGGACACCACCAACTTCACCGACCGCTCCGGGCTTTTCAATGCCACGCGCAACCTGCACGTGGTGGAGCGTTTCTCGAGGATCGACGCCAAGACGCTGCGGTATCAGTTCACCGTGGAGGATCCCAACGTGTGGACCGCGCCCTGGAGCGGGGAGATGATCTGGCCGGCCACCGACCAGCGCATTTATGAGTACGCCTGCCACGAGGGCAACTATTCGTTCGCCGGAATCCTGCGCGGCGCTCGCGTGCTGGAAGCCGAGGCGGAAGCGAAGAAGGCGTCGGAGAAGAAGTAGAATTCGTAGGAGGGACTACAGATCATGAGCCGCAATGCGAAATGGCTGACTCTGGCGGCGGCGGGCGCCGTGGGCGGATTGCTGTGGTGGACCGCGCCACTGTACGCGCATCACGCCTTCGGGGCGGAGTTCGATCCGAACCGTCCGCTGCTGCTGAAAGGTCCGGTGGTGAAGGTGGAGTGGATCAACCCGCACACCTGGATCCACCTGGAGGTCACCGAGAAGGATGGCTCGAAGAAGGTCTGGATGGTGGAAGGCGGGACTCCGAACAGCCTGCTGCGGCGCGGCCTGAAGCGCGACACCATCAAGCCCGGCGAAGTGATCATCGTGGACGGCTATCAGGCCAAGGACCGCTCCAATCGCGCCAACGGACGCGATGTCACGCTGACCGACGGCCGCAAGTTCTTCATGGGCTCGTCCGGCACGGGCGCGCCGTACGACAAGCCGGGCGAGCAGAAGCAATAGAGCTTAGCTAGCTTCGGCCAGAATCACGCCGCGGCTGCCGGAGGATTCGTTCGACAGTGTGACGTTGACGAATCCCGCCCCCAGCAGCAGCTCGCGCACCTGCCCGGCGGGATAGAAGCGGTAGATCGATTCGGGGAACGCCGCGCGCGTCAGTTCACTCTCGGCCCGAAATCCAAGGACCAACCGCCCTCCAGGCTTCAGTACACGCCGGATCTCGCCCAGCACCTGGCGCGGCTCGTTCCAGAAATAGATGGTGTGGACCGACCAGGCTTTGTCGAAAGACGCGGCGTCGAAGGGGAGCATCGAGCAGTCAGCCTGCCGGAGGTCGACCAGGCCTTGCCGGATCGCATCGCGATTGCGGCGCGCGGCCATGGCGACCATGTCCGGCGCGTGATCGACGCCGGAGACCAGTCCGCCGCGCGCCAGGCGCGCCGCGGCGGCGATGCCGCGGCCGTGCCCGAAGCCGACTTCGAGCACCCGGTCGCCTGCTTTGATCCCCAGCATCGTGAGCGCCGCATCATTTTCGCGTCGCGTCTCCCAGGACATCACTGTGGCCAGGGCGTTTCCCAGCCATCCCTCCGGCCGCCGGCCGTGGCGTGCGAGGAATTCAGGTCGCCGCATCTTGCTTCCCCTTTTCGCGATCGCGCAGCACCGCCCGCAGACCCGTCACGTAGGTGAGGCACGCTCCCAGCACGGTGGTGCCGAAGCCGATGCTGTGCTCATTCCAGCCGGCGATGCAGCTTCCGGGGATGACCACGCCGTAGGCGATCACCAGCGTGGGCAACGCGAACCCGGCCAGCGGATAGAAATGTTTTCGTTTCAAGCTCTCTCCTCCTTTTGACTCGTTTCCTCAGCCGCGGCGCGGCCGGTAAGCGTTCACGACCGCGTCCACCACGGTTTCCTCGGCGATCCCGAGGTCCAAGGCGGCGGGCGGGGGCTCCGTGCGGCAGTGCAGCGCGAAAGCCGCCACCATTTCCAGAATCAGGCGGGCCGCGGCGTCCGGGTCGGGCGCGGGCCGGAGCCTGCCCTCCGCCATCCGCTCCCGCAGGTAGCGCGACAGTCCGCGGAGCAAACGCAGCCGGTGATCGCCAAACCAGAGTTGCGCCAGCTCCGGCCAGTCCAGGGCGCAGCGCTCCATCAGCTTCAGAGCCTGCCATCGCGCGGAGGTCCTGGCGAACAGCTCGCGGGTGATTTCCTCCAGCTCGCGCGGCGGCGAAGGGCCGGGGGATTGCAGCGCGCGGTCGAGAGCGGGGAATACCGCTTCGGCCTGCAGCGCCTCGCGAATGAACTGCAGCGTGCTGCCCGGAGGCGGCGTCCGGACTGGAAGCGCGAGGGGCGAATCCAGCAGTTCCGGGGTCAGGCTGGCGCGGATCGCCAGGTCGAAAAGCGCCTCCTTGCTCTCGGCGTAGAGGTAGACCGTTCCTGGCGCGATCCCCATGTGCCGCGCAACGTCGGCCACCTGAGCCTGGCGGTAGCCTTTTTCCAGGAAGATCCGGCTTGCTGCCTGGATCAGGTCGCGGAGGCGGTGAGGGTCACGTTGCCTGGGCATATAGATGAATGACTCATTCAGTTATAAAACAAAGGCTGGGACAGTGTCAAGAGGGAAGGATGTGGTGGGATCGGGGTAGGGCTGCTTACAGAATGTTGCAGTTCTGTGCTAATCTAGCGGAAGACAAGACGATTAAGGATAGACGAGGAGTATAGACTCAGCGATGGCACTGGTTTCCGAAGAAAAGCAGCAGGTGATCTCCAAGTATCGGGTTCACAAAACCGATACCGGGTCGCCCGAGGTACAGGTCGCCATACTGAGCCGCCGGATCGGCGAACTTACGGAGCATTTCAAGACGCACAAGAAGGACCATCATTCCCGTCGAGGTCTCTTGACGATGGTGGCCCGGCGGCGCCGTTTGCTGGATTACTTGAAGAAGCATAGTCCGGAACGTTACCAGACTCTCATCCAGAGCTTGGGCATCCGCCGGTAGCTCCCGGTTCACCACGGCAGGCGGGGACGGTTTCCCGCCGCAACGCCCGCGTTGAGCACGCGAGCGCGCATCACCAAAGCAGTTCACTCCAAAGTCTCCTCTTGGTCAACTTGCACCGTTCCGGTTCGCAAGGGCACGGACGGCATTTGATTAAAAGGAAACACATTCGATGGTACATACCGTTGAGATCGATCTGGGGACCAGCAAGATTACGCTGGAAACCGGAAAGATGGCAAAGCAGGCCAATGGAGCGGTAATTGTCCGCTCCGGCGATTCCGTGGTGCTGGTGTCCGCGTGTACCGCGGACAAGCCCAAGGTGGGCGCATCATTTTTCCCTCTGACCGTGGATTACCGCGAGTACACGTACTCGGCGGGACGCTTTCCCGGAGGCTTCATCAAGCGCGAGGGACGCCCCAGCGAGAAGGAGATTCTCACGTCGCGGCTGATCGACCGGCCGATCCGGCCGCTGTTCCCGGAAGGCTACACGTATGAGACGCAGGTGATCGGGCTGGTGCTTTCCGCCGATCCGCAGAAGGATCCGGCGATGCTGGCGATCGCCGGCGCGGGCGCGTCGCTGGCCATCTCCGACATTCCGTTCGGGCATGTGCTGGGCGGCGTGCGCGTGGCCAAGGTGGGTGACCGGATGATCGCGAACCCGACTTACGACGAGACGCGCGAAGCGAAGCTCAGCATCGTGGTTGCCGCCACCGAGGAAGGCATCGTGATGGTGGAGGCGGGCGCGCAGCAGGCCACCGAAGCCGAGGTGGTGGAAGCTTTGGCATTTGGCCAGGAATGCTGCCGCAAGATCGCGGCGGGCATCCGCGAGCTGATGGCCAAGACGGGCAAGACCAAGCGCGAGTTCGTATCGCAGCCGGTGAACGAAGAGCTTTACGCCAAGCTGGACAGCGCCCTGCGCGCGGAACTTACCGACGCGATGGATACCAAGAAGTATCCCAAGCTGGAAAGCTACGCGCGAGTGGACGCGGCCAAGGCCAAGGCCAAGGAAATGTTCGAGTCCGATGAGGACAAGGCGGCGGCGGGCGAGCTGTTCGACCGCTTGAAGGAGCGGATTTTCCGCGACCAGATGCTGAAGGAGCGGCGCCGTCCGGACGGCCGCGCGTTCGACGAGATTCGCGACATTTCGGTGGAGGTGGGCGTTCTGCCGCGCACTCACGGGTCGGCGCTGTTCACCCGAGGCGAGACGCAGGCGCTGGTGACCGCGACGCTCGGCACCAAGGACGATGAGCAGCGGATTGAACTGCTGGATTCGGCGGAAACGTCGAAGCGGTTCATGCTGCACTACAATTTCCCGCCGTTTTCGGTGGGTGAAGTCGGCTTTTTGCGCGGCCCCGGCCGGCGCGAGATCGGACACGGCGCGCTGGCGGAGCGCTCGCTCGCGGCCGTGATCCCGGATGAGAAGTCCTTCGGTTACACGCTGCGCGTGGTCAGCGACATTCTGGAGTCCAACGGCTCCAGCTCGATGGCCAGCGTGTGCGGCGGATCGCTGGCGTTGATGGATGCCGGCGTTCCCACCAGCGGTCCGGTGGCCGGCGTGGCGATGGGCCTGGTGATGGAAGGCAAGGATTACGCCATCCTGACCGACATCGCGGGCGCGGAAGACCACTACGGCGACATGGATTTCAAGGTGGCCGGAACGAAGGACGGCATCACCGCCCTGCAGATGGACATCAAGATTCCGACGGTGACCACCGACATCATGCGGGAAGCGCTGGAACAGGCGCGCCGCGGGCGGCTGTTCATCCTGGACAAGATGAACGAGGCGATCACCGTGCCGAGGCAGGAGCTTTCGGCTTATGCTCCGCGCATCTACACCACTACGATCCCGACGGACAAGATCCGCGAGCTGATCGGGCCCGGAGGCAAGGTAATCCGCGGCATCGTGGATCAGACCGGCTGCAAGATCGACGTGGAGGACGACGGCACGGTGCGCGTGTTCTCGTCCGATTCGGCTTCGGCGGACAAGGCGATGCAGATGATCGCCGATATCGCGGCGGTAGCCGAGGTGGGCAAGACGTACCTGGGCAAGGTGGTCCGCATTGTCGATTTCGGCGCGTTCGTCGAGATCTTCCCCGGCACCGACGGCCTGCTGCACATTTCCGAGATCTCGGAGAACCGCATCAAGCAGGTGCGCGACGAGTTGAATGAAGGCGACCAGATTCTGGTGAAGGTGCTGGCGCTCGAGGGCAACAAGATCAAGCTCTCCCGCAAGGCGATCCTGAAGGAGCAGCGCGAGAAGCTGGTGAAGAAGTAAGCGTCTTATCCTGTCAGGCAGAAAAAGCGGCGGCTTCGGCTGCCGCTTTTTCCTTTTCGGGCCGATCAAAGGCATCCGGGTTGTCGCCGATAAGGAAAGCGGATGAACGGCCCATTTCTGGCAGCGCCCCTCCGAGGTTGGACTCTGGGACCGATGGATCTGGGCCGCGGGCTGCGGATCGCGGCATTTCGCATGGAGGAATGGCCGGAGCTGGCGTGGGTCAACCGCTATATCGAGGCTTCGCAGTGGGATGAAGTGCTGGAAGCTCGCACCTGGCTGGTTTCGCCGGACCCGGCGCAGCTCAAGCATGGGATCAGCGCGATGACGGTGCTTGCTCCCGGTTCGGTGAACGGGCTTTCGTTCGTGGTGGAGCGCCGCCGGGTAATGGATATCGACCGCTTCCCCAGCTTTTCCCAGCAGCGCTGGGCCTGGGAAGTGGGTCCCGCGAACCTGCGGCGGCTGGAGCTGGTGCGCTGGCTGACCCTGGTTCGCGACTGGGAGCAGAGCGACGCGGCGCGGCTCGCAAATCCGGTCCATCTTCTGGTGCACGGCCTGGAGAGCCGCAGCCAGAGTGAAGCCGCGCTGTTGTGGACCACCGCCCTTAGCGCGCTGTTCTCCACCAGCGATCCCCACGAGCTCGCGCTGAGCCTGGAGGACTGCCTGGGACCCGAATCCGGCGTATTCCCGCCCGACGCCAACGGCTTCCGGCCCGCTTACTCGGTGGGGCAGATGGCGCCGGACGTGGCGCAGCTCGGCGAATCGCTGAAGGATGGCAAGCTGATCCCCGGCCCGTTCCGCCGGATGGTGCCGTTCCTGGTGGAGTACCGAGGCAACTCCGCCTCCATCCGCGAGATGGAATACCTGGACCTGGTGACCGAGTCCGCGCTCTATCTGCTGTGCGGATCGCTGCAGCGCACCGGAGGGTGAAGGCGGCACTACTATGCTGCCGGGTCGCGTCCCCATAGGCACGGTAGTGCCGCATTCACGCGACGCCCGTGATCACGATCTCGCAAAGGGCTGCTCCAGCGAGGGGCTCCGCGGCGTGAACATCACCGCCCCGTCCGCCCCGATATAAAGACAATCCTCCAGCCGCACTCCGAACTCGCCCCGGATGTAGATTCCCGGCTCGTCGGAGAACGTCATTCCCGGCTCCAGCGGCAGCTTATTGCCGCGCACGAAATACGGCCACTCGTGCCCGTCCATGCCGATCCCGTGTCCCAGCCGGTGGGTGAAGTACTTGTATCCCGGACCGTAGCCGCCGTCCTCGATGATCTTGCGCGCCACCGCGTCCACTGCCTCGCAGGCGACACCGGGGCGGGCCGCGGCGAGCGCAGCCGCCTGCGCGCGGTGCACCAGCTCGAACACGCGCTTCATCTTGTCCGACGGCTTGCCCACCACGAACGTGCGGGTGATGTCGGAGCGGTAGCCCTCCACCCCGCAGCCGCCGTCGATCAGCACCAGCGAGCCTTCGCGGATCACCTGCGGCTTCACCGTGCCGTGCGGCAGCGCCGCGCCTTCGTTCACCAGCACCATGGCGCTGCCGGGAAAGCCGAGCCTGGCGTGCGCCTGCGAGATCAACCCGCCGAACTCGACGTGCGTCATGCCGTCCTTCACGCCTTGCCAGGCGGCTTCGTATGCCGCCAGCGTCACCTCATTGGCCAGCTTCATCAGCGCCAGTTCCGCGGCGGACTTGGTACGCCAGCAGCCGCCGGTGACCGGTGTGGCGTCCACGATCTTCGCCGCGGGCAGCGCCTGGGCAATGCCGTTCGAGAACACGAATCGCACCGTCTCCTCGATCCCGATCCGCCCGGCCGCGTTTCCCGACTCGCGCAAGCCGCGACCCACGAGTGTGTACGGACTCTCGTCCTCCTGCCATACCAGGACCTTGGCGGACTTGCCTTCCGGGGCGTTGTCGATCAGCTCCCGCGCGCGGTCCTCCTCGAAGGCGGGCGAAATGTACAGCGGCGACCCCTTCGCAGGAATCACCGCGCCGAACATCCGCTCCGAGAGTCCCCAGCGCACGCCCGTGAAATACTCGAGTGAACTGCCGCCGGTGAGCACCAGGGCGTCGATCTTGTTCTCCGCCATCAGCCGGCGAGCCTTGTCAAGCCGCGCCAGGCGTTCTTCGGCGGAGATCGGCCGCGCCTCCGAACGGCGGCTCTTCAGTTCGGCGACGGAGGCGGCGGGAGCGGCGGCGGCCGCCACCGTGGAGGCAAGCACCGCACGGCGAGTGATCATATTCCACAAGCTTACAAGGAAATCGACGTCCGGAACGCCGGCAGCGATCCCGATGAATTTCGGTTCTGCACGGCATCCAAAGCGGTAGACTGAGGGTATGCCGCTGTCCGACCGCATTGTCGTGGATCCGGAGATCCTGGCAGGGAAGCCGGTAATTCGGGGCACGCGAATCGCCGTCGAGCTGATTCTCGAACTGCTCGCAGCCGGCCAATCGGAAAGCGAGATCCTCGCGAACTATCCCGGGCTGACGCGAGAGGACGTGCTCGCGAGCCTCTCCTACGCCAGTTATCTTGCGCACGAATACAGGGCTTTCCCTGTCCCCGTCGCCTGAATGCGCGTGCTCGCGGTCGACGGAATCCCGATGGTGGCGGAGCGCAGGCTTTGAAAGCACGTCGCTGGGGCGAACCGAACGGGCCGATTGCCTCCAGGGAAACGCATCCTGCTCCCCCTGCCTCTATGGAACGTGGCGACCTCCGCGCTTCCCACCACCCCCTTCACCCGCGAGCGGCTGGCGCTATTCGCTCTGCTGGCGATCGCCGCCGCCGGTATCGTTCTGACCTTGCTCATCGCCGGACCTTTCATCCCGGGGCTGACCTGGGCTTTAGCCTTCGCCGTGGTCGGGGATCCCATTCATCGCTGGCTGGCGGGGAAAGTGAAGAGCCCGGAGCTTGCCGCCGCGCTGGCCGTACTTACGGTCGCCCTGCTGCTGGTGACTCCGGCGACGTTCATCGCCTGGAACGTCGGCGCGCAGGCCACCGCGAGTATCGGGCAGGTGCAGGAACAGCTCGCCTCCGGCGATTGGGAGAAGAGCCTGCAGCGCGATCCCAGCCTGCGCCAGTGGTACCAGCGCATTTCGCGCGCCATCAACATCCGGGAAGAAGTGCGCAACCTGTCGCAATCCATTCAGCGCCGCGCGGGCGAATGGATGCAAACGGCGGTGTGGGGCGTGATGCAGATGCTGATCGCGCTGTTCGCGCTGTTCTACTTCTGGCGGGACCGCAAGGAGGTGCTGCGCTCCATCCGGTCCTTCCTTCCATTCAGCGACCGCGAGTCCGACTACTTTTTCGAGCGGATCCACGCGATGACGCACGCCACCATCTACGGCACGCTAACGGTGGCGGCGGTGCAGGGCGCACTCGGCGGGCTGATGTTCTGGTGGTTGGAGATCTCGGGAGCGCTGCTATGGGGCGTTGTGATGGGACTGCTCGCCATCATTCCGGTGCTGGGCGCGTTCGTGATCTGGGCTCCGGTGGCGGTCTACCTGGCAACTCAGGGACGGTGGTGGGACGCCGCGACACTGACCGTGTGGGGCACGCTGGTGGTGGGCTTGATCGACAATTTGCTCTATCCGATTCTTGTGGGCAAGCAGATGCGCCTGCATACGCTGCCGGTGTTCATCGCGATTGTGGGCGGGCTGTTTGTGTTCGGCGCGGCTGGTCTGGTGCTGGGGCCGCTGATTCTGGCGTCGACGGTAGTGATTATCGAAATTCTCAAGTTCCGGACGCTGGACGGGTCGTCGGCGGAAGAGAAGATCAATTAGGCGGAAGTGCTGGGGTACTCCACCGACACCAAAAACAACCCGCACGCCGGAGCGGTGGGTCCGGTGGGGATGCTTGCGTCGCCCGCCAAACGGCGCAACAGCCCCTCGCGATCCACGTTCCCCTTGCCGCCTTCGATCAGCACCCCCACGATGTTGCGCACCATGTGCTTCAGGAACCCCGAGCCTCGAACGCGATAAATCATCCGGTCCGACAACCGCTCGATACGCGACGAGAATACGGTTCGCACTTTGGAGTGACCCTGCCCGTCGCGATCGTCGGAGGCGGCGAACGCCGTGAAGTCGTGCTCGCCCTCCAGCAGCGGCGCGAGTTCCAGCATCGCCGCTTCGTCCAGCGGATACGGATGGTGATACACGTAGCGATGTTCAAATGGCGGGCAGATCTCGGCGCGGAAGATGCGGTATTCGTACGTCTTGGCGATCGCGTCGTAGCGGGGGTTGAAGTCCGCGGCGACCTCCTCCGCCGACAATACTCGGATAGCCGGCGGCAGCAGCCGGTTGATCGCCTTGCGCAGGTTGTAGAGCGGGATGGGATTTTCGATGCTGAACGCGGCAACCTGCGCCAGGGCGTGCACCCCGGCGTCGGTCCGTCCCGACCCCGCCACATGCACCGGCTTCTTCTCGATGCCGCTGACGATCTCCTCCAGCGTGCCTTGGATGGTCGGCAGCCCCGGCTGTACCTGCCAGCCGTGGAAGCCCGTTCCGTCGTAGGCAATCGTGATCCGGATGCGCCGCAAGGACCTTGATTGTACAAAAAGAAAGCTCCGGACCGTCTCGCAAGAGTCCGGAGCAGGGAAGGGAATCGGAACTATCTACCGCTACTTGACCAGGATCTTGACGTTCGTGCCGGAGGGCCGGATCTCTTTGATCTGGTACGTCTTGCCGTCGGAAGCCAGGCAGCACATCGAAGTCCGAAGGGCCTTGTCCTTGGCCTGATCCACCACCACGTCGGCCTCCGCCGTGGCCTTCTTGCCCTTCAGTACCGCTTTCGTCTCATTCACTTCCAGCTTGTATTCGCCGGCCTTCAGCTCGGTCTTGCCGAACACCGCAGGCTTGTCCAGAGTGACACTGTAGGTCTCGCCGCTGAAGGCGACCCCAGCTAAGCCAACCGCAAAAACAACGTTAAGTAGCGTAACACCGTTCATGGGCGTATAGACGTAATTTAACTGCCGACGGTTCAGATTTTTTTTTCGACTACAATGGGAGGATGCCGGTTCGGGTGGGCGTCGACCTCGTGCTAGCGGCCTCCAAGGAGCAGGCTGTCTTCACCCATCTGTCTGATCTGAAACGAGTTATCATCGCTTACTCGGGCGGGGCGGACTCCGCGTATCTGGCCTGGGCGGCGTACAAAGTTTTACACAACGACGCCCTCGCCGTGACCGCCGATTCGGCCTCGATCCCCGAATCGCACAAGCGGAATGCCGCCGCTTTCGCCCGCGAGGTGGGGTTCCGCCAGGAAGTGATCGTCACCCGCGAGTTCGACAACCCGGACTACGTCAAGAACGGGCCCGACCGCTGCTTCCATTGCAAGGACGAACTCTTCGACCGGCTGGAAGCGCTGGCGCGGGAGCGCGGTATCGAGCACATCGTCTACGGGGTGAACGCCGACGATCTCGGCGATTACCGGCCGGGGCAGAACGCGGCGCGCGTTCATCGCGTGAAGGCGCCGCTGGCCGACGCCGGCCTGACCAAGGCGGAGATCCGGGAGCTGTCGCGGCGCGCCGGACTCAGCACCTGGGATCGCCCCGCGGCGGCGTGCCTCAGCTCGCGCATTCCTTACGGAACTCCGGTTACCGCCGCGACCGTGAAGACGGTGGAAGCCGGGGAAGAGGCGATGAAGCAACTCGGGTTCCGCCAGTTCCGCGTGCGCTTCCATGGCGAGATCGCGAGAATTGAAATCGCGCGCGAGGAGATGCCGCGGGCCATGACCATGGAAATGGCCGCCGAGATCACCGGCATCTTCAAGGGACTCGGCTTTCTGTACGTGGCGCTCGATCTCGAAGGCTATCGTCAGGGCTCTCTGAACGCGGTGCTGCCGGTGCTCAACTCGCGATAGCGGAAGCAGGTCACCAGGTGATCGTTCACCATGCCGGTGGCCTGCATGAAGGCATAGCAGATGGTGGAGCCGACGAAACGGAAACCGCGCTTCTTCAGATCCTTGCTGAGCGCGTCGGATTCCGCGGTCCGCGCCGGAATCTGCTTCAGTTCGCGCCAGCGGTTCACCAGAGGCTTGCCGGTCACGAAGCCCCACACGTAGCGATCGAAGCTGCCGAATTCCTTCTGCACCTGAAGAAACGCCTGGGCATTCGAGACCGAGGATGCCACCTTCAGGCGATTCCGCACGATGCCCGGGTCCGCCAGAAGCTTCGCGCACCTGGCGTCGCTATAACGCGCCACCTTGGCGGGGTCGAAGCCGTCGTAGACCTCGCGGTAACGCTCGCGCTTTGCCAGCACCGTGTCCCAGCTCAAGCCCGCCTGCGCGCCTTCCAGAATCAGGAATTCAAACAGCAGGCGGTCGTCATGCACGGGAACGCCCCACTCCTCGTCGTGATAGCGGATGGCGAGATAGTTGCGGGGCCAGGTGCAGCGGGTCATTTTTTTAAAGCTAGCGTAACCGCTCCGTGGCTCACAAGTATCAACGACGGAGGTTCGGGTTCATGGAAACGTTGCGGCAGGACATTCACGTTGCGTTGCGGATTCTGCGAGCCAACCCCGGCTTCGCGGCGGCGGCCGTGCTCGCCATCGCGCTGGGCATCGGCGCCAACGCGGCGATCTTCAGCGTAGTGAACGCGGTGCTGTTCAAGCCGCTCCCCTATTCCGATCCGGAGCGGATTGTCACGCTGGAAACGCGCAACCTGTCCGAGCCCGCGCAGGAAGCCTGGACTTCGGGCGCGGATTTCCACGACATCGTTGCCCGCGCCACCTCCTTCGACGCAATTGCCGGCATCTCCCCGGTATGGAACCTGGCGGTCTCCGGCCACGGCGAAACCGAGCGTCTGGAAGCGATGTTCGTTTCCGCGTCCCTCTTCCCGCTGCTCGGAGTGCAGCCCGCCCTGGGCAGACCATTCGTTGCTGAAGAAGATCGCCGGGGCAACGCCAAGCAGGTCCTGCTGCTGAGCCACTCCTACTGGATGCGCCGCTTCGCCGGGAACCCCAACGCGATCGGGCAGGTGATTACGGTGGGAGGCCAGCCGTGGACCATTATCGGCGTGCTGCCGGAAGATTTCCGTTACGTGCAGCTTTCGCCGGCGCAGCAGGCAGCCAACATCGAGTTGTGGCTGCCGCTCTCGGCGAACGAAGTGATGGACCGCGCACGCCCGGTGCGCTTCCTGAAGTGCGTCGCGCGGCTGAAGCCGGGCGTCAGCCTGGAGCGGGCCAATGCCGAGATGGCGTCCATCGGGCGCGGCCTGGCCGCCCAGTATCCGGATTCGAACGGCGCGTTCGCGATGTCCGCCTCTTCGCTGCGGGAGCGCACGGTGGGTCCGGTGCGTCCGGCGATGATGCTGCTGCTGGGCGTAGTTGGCTGCGTGCTTTTGATCGCGTGCGCGAATGTCGCCAACCTGCTTCTGGCGCGGGCGGCGGGGCGCGGCCAGGAGATCGCGGTTCGTTCGGCGCTCGGCGCTTCCGCGGGCAGGCTGGCAAGGCAGTTCCTTACTGAAAGCATGGTGCTGGCAATGATCGGATCCGCCGCGGGTCTGGCTCTGGCGGCGATCCTGGTGCGGGCCGTGGTCGCCCTGGCGCCGGCCGCGCTGCCCCGCCGCGGCGAAATCGCCTTGGATTGGCAGGTGGTGATCTTCACGCTGGCGGCCGCCGTGATTACCGGCCTGCTGGCCGGCCTCGCTCCGGCGGCGCGTTTGCGCCGGGCCGCCTCTCATGATTCTCTTCGCGCCGGCGCGCGCAGCATCAGCGGCGTCGACCGCAAGCTGCGGGGCGCGCTGGTGGTGGGCGAGGTCGCGCTGGCAACGACGCTGCTGATCGCATCCGGCCTGTTGATCCGCAGCTTCGCCGCGCTGCTCGACGTCAACCCCGGCTTCGACGCTTCCCGCCTGATTACGCTCTCCACTCAGGTGCCCTCTACGGTCCGCACGCCGGTGGAGCGAACTGCCTTTTACCAGCGGATCGAGGACCGGCTGCGCACCATCCCCGGTGTCGAAAGCGTGGCCGCGGTCAGCCGTCTGCCGCTGCTCGGGTTGGGTCTGGGAAGCCACATGGTGATCGAAGGCCGGCCCTTGAATCGCGACGAGAAACCGGACATCGAGTATCGCGTTGCGACGGAGAATTATTTCGCCACCATGGGCATCCCGCTGTTGCAGGGGCGGCTGTTTGAAGAACGCGACCGCGAGCGACCGCGCGACGTGATCCTCATCAATCAGGCGCTGGCCCGCCGCTATTTCCCCAACGAGAATCCGCTGGGCCGCCGCATTCAGCTCGGCAGCGGGTCCGGCAATGAGCCGTGGATCACGATTGTGGGCGTCGTGGGCGACATGCGGCACTTCGGCATCGACGCCGAACCGCGTCCCGAGGCGTATCGCCCGTTCGGCGTGAATCCATTGTTCAGCCCCATCGTGGTAGTCCGCGCAAGCCGCGATCCGGAGTTGCTGGGAGGGGAGCTGAAGAAAGCGATGCAGGCGGTTCATCCCGACGCTCCGGTGTTCAACGTGTTCGCGATGCAGAAGCTGGTGGACCGTTCGACTGCCGGGCGGCGCTTCCCCATGCTGCTGCTGACCTGCTTTGCGGCGCTCGCGCTGGTGCTGGCCGCGACCGGGATCTTCGGCGTGATCTCGCAGATGGTGGCGCAGCGGACGCGCGAGATCGGCGTGCGTATGGCGGTGGGCGCGAAACCGGGAGATGTGCTGCGGATGGTGCTTGGCGACGGGCTTCGCATGGCGGCGGTGGGCGCGATCCTGGGCCTGATGCTATCAGCGGCGTCGGCGCAGGCGCTGCGCAGCCTGCTGTTCGGCGTGAGCGAAAGCGATCCGGGGCCGTACGCGGCGGCGATGGTGGTGTTGCTGGCGGCGGCGGTGGCGGCATGCGCGGCGCCGGCCTGGCGAGCCTCGCGATTGGATCCGATTACCGCTCTGCGGGATGAGTGATGCGGGGGCGGGATCCGGACGCGGCAACCGACCCTCAGGAGGCCCGAGGCTACCGCCGCCCTTCCAATTCGGCAATCAGCCCTCCCATTTCCGCGATTTCCTTCTGCTGGCTTTCAATGATCTGGTCGGCCAGCTTTCTTACGCGAGGGTCCGTTATGCGCGCCCGCTGGCTCGTCAAGATCGCGATCGAGTGATGCGGAATCATGGCCTTCATGTAGGCGACTTCATCGACAGTCGCCTGACTTCGGACCAGCCAGAGCGCCAGCGCGAACAGCACCGCGGAGCCGGCAAAGATGGCGGCGTTGATGCGCCGGCTGGTGTGCATTTTCAACATGAACGCGAGCATGATAACGGCCATGGCCGCTCCCATGAATAGAGCCATGTACACACGTGTTTCGCTGAAACGAACGTGATCCCAGTGCAACGTGTTCAGGTACATCAGTCCATACATTACGGTGGTGGAGGTCGCGATCATAGCGGCAAATCTTCCATAAGTCGTGCTGGGCGTCTGTTTTTCCATGGGAATTACCTCCGAGCCGATTGGTGCGCTTGGAAGGTCGCGGTGTCGTTGTGAGCGAGGATTGGCGCCCTCCGATGGGTTGACGGGGGACAGCATTCTTTAGCTTCTTTTCACGTGATCGGTGCCTGGTGGTGCCAGGCACCGTTCGCGCGAGACTCGAACCGTAAGACCTGCCAATACAAACACTTAGAGATGCTTGAGCCTCGGATCGCAAAGTACCCCCGGTTGGCGATCGCCCCATTTTGCAACACCGCTCCCGGCGCCTACGGCGCAGATCGCTGCTGCGGCTCACTCTCTGATGGCGCGTGGGTTGTGC
The DNA here is from genome assembly GCA_964406035.1 of uncultured Solibacteraceae bacterium. Classification (GTDB taxonomy): domain Bacteria; phylum Acidobacteriota; class Terriglobia; order Bryobacterales; family Bryobacteraceae; genus JAIEPW01. The sequence goes on from CAYOQB010000025.1 coordinate 39,296, forward strand.
TCAAGTGTGCCGATGCTTGCCGGAGTCCCTGTGCGTCGGCCAGGCCGCTTGCCAAGAAATAGGGGTGGTTGGCTTTGGCCCACTTTTGCTCAACCTCGAAATCCTTGGCAAGGTACTCAGGAGTAGAGACTTAACTCGCGGATCACGCTCCCGTCGGTGCCTGGTGGTGCCAGGCACCGATGAGGGAGAAGAACATCCGGGCGACCGTCGGCGGTCCACCCGTCGCACGACCCGCCAGTCGCACCTGCCTTCCCTCACGCGCGAAGCAGGCTCCTGCCGCCTAGAGGTGATCGTGGCGCGGAACCGCTCCGATCCGCCAACGCATCGAGCTGCTGGCCGCGTCTCTATTCATCGAGAATGCCGATATGTTGCGCGGCAATACGCCAGCAAGGGCGCGGAATTCACGCGAGTTCGCGCTGCAGGGCAGCGAACCCTACCGCCTCACGAACCCCGCTGCTAGCCGCAGGTCGGCCACGAACTCCTCCACGAGACCGTCGCGCTGGTCCACTGGAACGCGCAGCAGAAACGACGGATGCACCGTGACCAGAAGCGCCTCCGCCCGAGGGTGCTCCAAGAACCGGCCGCGATTCGCGGCGACCGGCAGTGCCTTGCCGACCAGCGCCTGTGCGGCGGTGGCGCCCAGCGCGACCAGCAGGCGCGGCTGTACAGCGTCGATCTCGGCGTCCAGCCAGGGGCGGCAGGCGGCGATCTCCACTCCGCGCGGCTTGGCGTGGATACGCC
>CAYOQB010000026.1:0-39894 GCA_964406035.1 uncultured Solibacteraceae bacterium
CTTTGCGATTGACGGCCGCGCACCCCAGCCGGACGAGCGCTTGTCCGCGTGGTTCAGCGCCGCGGATCCGGGCTACCGGGAGGCCATCGGCTTGCGCCTGAAGGAAGGCCGCTGGCTGGAGCGGCGGGACGGCGCGGACAGCCCCGGAGTTGCAGTGATCAGCGAGTCGCTTGCCCGGCGGTATTTCCCTCGCGGCGCGCTGGGCCAAAAACTGTTGCTCGGCAGTGAGCGGCGCCCCGTGACCATTGTCGGCGTGGCGGGCGACACGAAGCTGACGAGCCGTATGGACGCTCCCGAGAATCAAATCTGGTTTCCGTACGCGCAGTCGCCCGCTCGCCGCATGACTTACGTCGTGCGGACCGCTGCCGGCCTGTCCGCGATCCGTGACGCAGTGCGGGCCGTGGATCGCGACCTTCCGGTGTCAGCGGCGCGGTGGATGGAAGAAAGGATCCGCGAGGAAGACGCTCCCTACGACATCCTGACCAGATTGATCACCGGTTTCGGACTGCTGGCCCTGTTCCTGGCAGTGCTGGGATTGTACGGGGTCATCGCCAACTCTGTGGCAAGCCGGATTCCGGAGATTGGCCTGCGGCTGGCAATCGGAGCATCCCGCGGCCAAGTGGTGGGCATGGTGTTCCGCGAGGGTCTCCGAGTGGTTGTGGCTGGGCTCGTGCTCGGCCTCGCCGCGGGAGCGGCGGCCGCGCCCGCGCTCGCTTCGCTTCTGTACGGCGTGGCCCCAAGGGACCTGGGAGTCTATGCGGCGGTAGGCACGTTGCTCCTGTTGGCTGCCTGCGTAGCGATCCTGTTCCCGGCCCGCCGGGCCGCGCGCACCGACCCACTGACGGCTCTGCGCTACGAGTAGAACGGACCTCCAGTCGCATCCGCTTCACGCTTCAAGCGTGCTGATCCGCTGTGCCAGAATGAAACCTCGCACCCATGGAGCCCTGGAAACACGTTCGCGTTCCCGCGTCCAGCGCCAACCTGGGTCCCGGATTTGATTCCCTGGGCCTCGCGCTCGCGCGCTATCTGGACTGCCGGTACCGGCTCTCGAGCGAACTCCGGGTAAGCGCGTCCGGCATCGACGCCGATCAGATTCCGCGCGACGCTTCGAATCTGATCTGGCGGACCGTGCGGCGGGTCGGCGCCGACACGGGCCTGGAGCCGCGATGCCTCGAGATCGACATTCACAACGACATCCCTCTGGGCAAGGGTCTGGGGTCCAGCGCCGCCGCGCTGACCGCGGGTGTGGTCATCGCCAACGACGTCCTGGGGCTCGGCTGGAAACGTCCCCGCATCCTCGACGAGGCGGCGAGGATCGAAGGCCACCCCGACAATGTCGCTGCCTGCGTTCTGGGTTCACTGGTCACCAGCGCGACCAGCCCTGGCGGCGCTGCCCACGCCGTCCGCCTGGAGATCTCGCCCCGCTTCGGGGTCGCGGTGGTGATCCCGGACTTCGCCCTGCCCACTCCAGAGGCCCGGGCGGTTCTGCCGGCGTCCTACTCACGCGAGGACACCGTATTCAACTTGCAGCGTAGCGCGCTGCTGATCGCCGCGCTGGCCAGCGGAACGGTGTCCGCGTTCCCCGCCGCGCTGGAGGATCGCATGCACCAGCCGTATCGAGCGCCCCTGGTCCCGGGTCTGGATGAAATCCTGCGGCTGCGCGCCCCCGGCCTGCTGGGATGCGCGCTCAGCGGCGCGGGTCCCAGCGTGCTGGTCTTCTTCGAGCGGGGTTCGGAATCGGTGGCCGATCTGGTGCGTCAGATTTTCGCGAGCCGGAACATCGCCGCCGACGTCGATTACTCCGGGATCGATGGCCAGGGTTTTCTGCTGGCCGTCAGCGGAGATAAATAGGATTCGAGTAGATCCACGGCCGATCCTCGCCATCGATATTGAGCCACGCTTCCGCCCGATAAACGCCTTTTTCGGTGGCGATCGCCTCCAGCCGCGTTCCCTGCCCCGTCTTCCATTCGACGCCGTCGCGCAGGATGCGGATTCTCGCGGGCAGCGGCAGTTCCGCCGTCAGCGCCAACCCCGCGCGGTGGGGTAGCTCGTCTCCCAGGAGAGCCGCCGGCTTGCCGTTCTCGATCGCCACCCACAGAAACCCCGCCGGATCTCCCATCCAGTCATGCGACACGTACACGCGGCCGTTCGCCACCGCCTGCCGGATCGCGTTCTCCGACAGCTCCGGCGCGAGAACGTGGGTGGAGACGTTGAACATCGAACGGTAGTATGGGTCGAAATCCAGACGCGCGATCAGGTCGCCCGATTTGCGTCCGCGCAGCAGCTCGGCGATCTTCGGCCGCTGCGTCGCGGTGATCAGCCGCATCCCGCTGTCCTTGTCAACGATGGTGCCCAACCGGACACTTCCCTCCCCCGCGGCTTTCAACACGAATTCCTGATTGTGGTGGCAGTCATTGGCGGCGATTCCGACAACGCGGCGCGCGCGCGTTTCGCGATCCCATTTTTCCAGGTACAGCGCCGGATAGTCGAGCTGCGCGGCCAGCATCGCATCCGGAAACAGCCGCAGGGATGCCTCCAGCCGCCTCAGGGATTCGGGGTCGGTCATCATCTCCGCGATCCCGCGCATCGAATCCGCGTCGTCCATGGCATCGTAATGGCGGTTATAGATCTCCATCCCGGTCAACCCGTCCATTGGATGGTCCCGCCGCTCTTCGACATGGGAAAGGAACAGCGAGCCGCCATTGGCCGCGACGGCGCCCACCAGGTCATCCTTGGGCTCTGACATGCGTTCCATTACCGACGCCGTGGGATGAATCAGAAACCCGTGAGTTTCCGACCCCGGCACGAACAGAACGCCCTCGCGCAGCCCGCGCCAGGTCTGGGTGATGAAATCGAGCGGCGGCCGGTAATGATTCGCCAGAAAAACGAAGGACACGCCGGCGCGCTGCGCGTCGGCCAGCAGCTCCGAGCGAGTACCGCCGGTGTGGCTGGAATCCTCGGCGTGCGCGTGGAAGATGCCCTTGAAGTCGATCAGTCCGGGAAGCGGCGGAACCGCGCGGCGCTGCAATGCCAGCTTTGCGACATCGGCCGACGCGGCGGCCAGCCGGTCCGGTGTCATGCGCTCCAGGGTGCTTCGCTTGCGCCCAGGACGCGTTTCTTCGGCCCACGTCACAGGCGCCGGGATCAGAATCAGGAACAGGAGAACTCGTGCGGGCGTCACCCGCACAGTTTATCGCGAGGCCTGGCTACTGCAGATTGTATTCGCTCTTGATCGCGGCGATGTTCTTCAGCGCTTGTTCCTGATAGTTGCTCTTGATGGTCACGCAGAGCTGGTTGAACTTCAGGGCGTCGGGGACGCGGCCGCGCTCGCCCGCCTCCGCCAGCTTGTAGTTGGCATAGCCGAGGTGATAGTAAACCGCCGCCTGCAACGCCGGGTCCTTCAGGTAAGGGAGCGCTGCCCGCAGCATCCGGTCGGCGGTGGCGAAGCGGTTCATCAGGCTGGCGGCGATGCCTCCCGAGTAATACGCCGAGGACAGGTACTGCGCTTTCTTCCCCTCCCACTCGGCCGCCGGTATGGACTCCGGGCGCGGCCTGCTCGACAGGATCTCCACAATTCGCGATGCATGGAACGCCAGCCGGTCGGGATTGTCGCCGCGCTTGGCGTAGCTTTCCATCATCACCATGTGCATGTCTTCATTGTCCGGATCGCCCTGGAGCACCTTTTCGGCCGCGCCGGCCGCGCGCGCCAGGTCGCCCTGCGACTGGAAGGTCCGCACCATCTCGCCCTGAGCGGCTTTCAGGTACTGGCTTTTCGGATTCCGGGTTTCCAGGGCATGCAGCAGTTGCGACCGCTTCTTCAGATCGGTGGCTGCCAGCGCGCTCTGGAAGATGTTGTACTCAGCGTAAAGCTGCACCTGACGCAGCTCGTCGGGACGGTCCGGTTTCCCGCTCAGCGTTTTCCGCTGGGCGACGTCCCACAGCAGCAGCGCGTAGCGCTCCAGGCCAGCGGCGTCCTTGCGGCCCTCGGCTGCCTGCAGGCAAGCCTGCGCCGCGGTGACGTTGTCCGGCTCAATGGACAGCATCAGCTCCCCGGCCTTGGCCGCCCGATCCCACTGTTTGGCTTTCAGTGTCGCCGGAATCAGGCGGTCCAGCACCCAGCCGAGCGATTCATGCTTGGGAAACTCGGAGGCGAACTCCACCATCAGGTCGATGCGCGCGTTCTCATCTTCCTCCTGCTGGATGCGCTGAATCAGATAGCCGTGCGGCGTCTCGGGATCGATCACCGGCTTGGCGCGCTGCGCGGCGGCCGAGATTGCCATGACCGCAATCATGAAGACGATGCGCCAGTGCTCCAACTTGGTCTTCCTCCCCGGTGACACGCTGGTATAATCCAAAGTTCGGATACCTTCGCCCAAATCTTTAGTGCTTTTCCCTGATCGACTTCCGGCCGGAAGATCCAGGGCATGGGTGGGAAGTCCGCGGGGCCGATAGAAAGATCATGTTCCTTGCCACCAGCCCGACCGCCATCACCGTGCTCGCCATACTGGCCTTCCTGCTCCTCGGTTTCTGGCCGGTTTTTCAGAAGCTTACGGGTCGCTGGCGGCAGGAGTTGTTCTTCTATGACTTCGCCCTGGGCTCGCTGCTGACCGCCGGAGTCCTGGCCCTGGTTCTCGGTTTTTTCAACTCCGCCGAACTAAGCTTTACTGACAGCCTCATGCTGACGGCCCGTCGCAATCTGGCTTACGCGCTGATTTCGGGCGGTTTATTCGGGATCGGCATGTTGCTGGTAATGACCGCGGCGGGCGCCAGTTCGCTAGCTGCCACCTTCAGCACCGGCTTTGGGCTGGCGCTGATCGTGGCTTTGGTTCAAGGCTGGATCGCCGGAGATAAGTCTAATGGGAGCATTGGTTTAGCTGCGATTGGGGCGGTGCTGGCGCTAATCGGTGCGGTGGCCGGCTCGGTCGCCGGGGCGGCCCAGGCTCGCAAGGCGCCCGGCCCGCCCCTCCCCCCGCTGGCACCCGGACAAAAGCGGCCGAAGCGCAAGAATCGCGCACCGGTGTTCACGGTGGTCTTTAGCTGGCTGGGCGGCCTGTTCCTGGCGCTTTACCTTGGAGTGCTGGTGACGTCGCGCCAGACCGAAATCGGCGTCGCGCCGTACCCCGCCCTGCTTCTCTTCGTAGGCGGAATGTTCGGCGCGATTCTGCTGTTCAACCCGTTTGTGATGAACTTCCCCATCTGGGGTGCGCCGATGAGCGTCCGCGATTTCCTGCTCAACGGGAGCTTCTCCGATCATTCTAAAGGTCTTCTGGCAGGAGCGCTGTTTGCAGGCGGCATGCTTTGCCTGTTGCTCCTGCTGCCTCCAGCGGGGAACGCGGCGGTTCCACCGGTGCTGTCGGCTATGATGACCATCGGGTTTTCCGCGGTCACCGTGATCAGCGCCGCGTTCCTGTTCGGCGAGCTCCGTACTGCCGCACCGGACGCCAAAACGCCATTGCTGGCGGCTGCGGCAGCGCACGTCCTGGCAGTGGCGGTGGTCATCGCCGCCCGCCTGTTTCCGGGCTAAGCCGAACAAAGAAAAAGCGCCGGACCGGGCCGGCGCTCTCTCCATTCCTTCGTTTGAACTGGGAAGCTAGACTTTGGCTTCCTTGTAGATGACGTGCTTGCGGACCACCGGGTCGTACTTCTTCATCTGCAGCTTGTCGCCGCCCTTCTTGGGGTTCTTCGAAGTGGTGTAGAAGTGGCCGGTATCGGCGGTGGAAACGAGTTTGATCAGTACCCGCGGCATTAGACTTTCTCACCTCGCTTGCGCATTTCGCGGAGCACCTTCTCGATGCCCACTTTCTCGATGGTTTTGATCGCCTTGGCGGAAACCTTCAGGCGGACAAACCGGTTCTCGCTCGGGACCCAGAAACGCTGCTCGTGCAGGTTCGGTTCAAACCGGCGCTTCGTTTTGTTGTTGGCATGGGACACCCGGTTGCCGGAAACCGGCTTCTTCCCGGTGACTTGACACACTTTCGCCATTCCGTAGCTTTCTCCTCAGGACATCATAGCGCATTCGGGCGGGCCAGCGCATCCGGCGGTGCGGGAGAACCTGGCGGTGCGTACCGCTAAGGCAGTTATAATGAGGAAATTCGCCATGGGCAGCCCTACCGCTTCACCACCCCCGACTTCCCGAGCCAGGGAGTTCCGCGAACGGATGGCCGGCCGGGTGATGGTGGCCGACGGCGCCATGGGCACCCAGCTTTACGCGCGCGGCGTGTTCATCAACCGCTGCTACGACGAGTTGAACCTGTCGGCTCCCGCCCTGGTTCTGGAAGTGCACCAGGAGTATGTGAAGGCCGGCGCGGAGATCCTGGAAACAAACACTTTCGGGGCCAACCGCTCGCGACTGGCGGCGTTTGGCATGGCCGAGCGCCTGCGCTTCATCAATCGGGCCGGCGTGCGGCTGGCACGCGAGGCGGCCAAGGATCAGGCGTTTGTCGCCGGCGCGGTCGGCCCCCTGGGGATCCGGCTGGAGCCCCTCGGCCCCACCAGCTTCGCTGAAGCGCGCGATATGTTCCGCGAGCAGATTCAGGCGCTGCACGAAGCGGGAATCGATCTGTTGACCCTGGAGACGTTCTCCAACCTGAGTGAAATTCGCGAGGCGATCCTCGCCGCGCGCGAAGTTGTGGGACCGGAGATGGTGATCATCGCTCAAGTCACCATCAACGACGACGGCTCCCTGGGCGATGGCACGGCAACGGAGATCTTCACGGAAAGGCTGAATGAGCTCCCGGCTGACGTGATTGGCCTGAACTGCTCCTCCGGTCCGCGGGCGATGCTGGAAGCGCTGGAGCGCATGGCGGGCCATACGACCAAGCCCCTCAGCGCGATGCCCAACGCGGGACTGCCAACCACCATCGAGGGCCGCAATATCTACCTCTGCTCGCCGGAGTATATGGCGCAGTATGCGCGACGCTTTCTCCAGAATGGCGTGAAGATCGTGGGCGGGTGCTGCGGCACCACGGGCGAGCACATCAAGGCGATCCGCAGCGAGGTCCGTTCGCTGCAGCCGGTGCAGCGCCCCGCGGTGACGGTGGAGGGTCCGGCGCAGCAGGCGCATGCACTGGAGAGCGTTCCAGCCGCCAGAAAGTCGAAGCTCGGCGCGAAGCTGGCCGCCGGTAAATTCGTCACTTTCGTCGAGATCCTGCCGCCGCGGGGGGTGGATGCATCGAAAGAGATCGAAGGCGCGCGGCTGTGCCTGAATCACGGCATCGATTGCATCAACGTGCCGGACGGGCCGCGCGCCTCGGCGCGCCTGAGCGCGCAGGTCACCTGCCAGATTTTCCAGCAGCAGGTGGGCATTGAGGCCGTATTGCACTTCTGCTGCCGGGATCGCAACATCCTCGGCATCCAGAGCGAACTGCTCGGCGCGCACGCGGTGGGCATCCGCAATCTGATCTGCATCACGGGCGATCCGCCGCGAATGGGCACCTATCCCGACGCGACCGCCGTTTTCGACGTGGACGCCATCGGCCTCACCAATATCGTCAACAATCTGAACCGCGGGCTGGATATAGGCGGCAATCCCATGGGATCCCAGACCGAACTGCTGATCGGCGTCGGCGCGAATCCCGGCGCGCTGAACCTGGATGAGGAACTGCGCCGCTTCTCCTGGAAGGTGGAAGCCGGCGCGGAGTATGTGGTTACGCAGCCGGTTTTCGACCTGGACCTGCTCGAAGTGTTCCTGAAGAAGACGGAGAGGCACAAAATACCGGTGATCGCCGGCATCTGGCCGCTCACCAGTTATCGCAATGCCGAGTTCATGGTGAACGAGCTGAGGGTGCCGGTGCCGGAACCCTTCATGGATCGCATGCGCCGCGCCGACAGCGCGGAGAAAGCGCGCCAGGAGGGCGTCGCCATTGCCCGCGAGATGGTGGAGCGCGTCCGGCCCTTGGTGGCTGGGGTGCAACTCAGCGCGCCGTTCGGACGCTATGCAATGGCCATCGAGGTGGCGGAAGTGCTCGGAGACCTGCGCGAAGAGGAGAAGAATTGGCAACCGATCTGATCGAGGTGGAGCCAGAGAATCCGGATGCGAACGCGATGGATCGGGCCGCCGATACGCTCCGGGCCGGGGGGGTGGTGGCCATCCCGACCGACGCGCTATATACACTGGTGGCCGATTGCGTGAATCTCCACGCCGTCGGCCGGGTGTTCGAAGCCAAGGGACGCGAGAGCGGGCGCGCGCTGCCGCTGCTGGTGCGCGACCTGGTGATGGCGGAGGAGCTGGCCAAGGACACCAGCACCCGTTTCTTCCTGCTGGCGCGCCATTTCTGGCCCGGTCCGCTGACGATCATCGTTCCCGCGGCGGCTAAGGTGCCGCTGAAGATCACCGGAAACACCGGCCGCCTGGCGATGCGGCAATCTCGCTCCAAGGTGGCGAACATGCTTCTGGACCGTCTGGGGCAGCCGCTGATCGCGACCTCCGCGAACCTCTCCGGCGAGCCCACCTGCGTTTCGGGGATCGAAGTCTTCGGCAAGATGGACGGCCGGGTGGACCTGGTGCTGGACGGCGGCCTGTGCGCCGGCCCGGGCGCGACCACCGTGGACATCACCGAACCGTATTGGAAGGTGATCAAGAGGGGCGCGATCTCGGAGAAGGATATTGCCGAAGTGTTGAAGCGATAGCCTCTTGACAGAGGCATATTATTGAGGCATACTCATATGCATGAGGACGACGCTGATCCTGAAGAACGAACTGATCGAACGGGCTCGGGAACTCACCGGCATTCAGGAGAAAACCGCGTTGCTGCACGCGGGATTGGAAGCGCTCATCGAACGGGAAAGCGCGAAGCGCCTGCGCAAGCTGGCGGGAACGATGCCGGATCTGGAAGCGCCGCCGCGGCGGCGCGCGGCGCACTCGTCCTAGCCGACACCTCGGTCTGGATTGAGTTGTTCCGCTCCGGCGACGCGCGGCTGGAGGCACTGCTCGAGGAAGGTTCGGTGGTCACCCACGATTTTGTGATCGGGGAGCTTGCCTGCGGCAATCTGCGGCACCGCGGTGACACGCTGAAGTGGCTCGCCGCGCTGCCCCGCGCGCCGCGAGCCTCGGAATCCGAGGTCCATGCGCTGCTGGAAGCCTGGAAGCTGCAAGGCCGCGGGCTGGGCTGGATCGATCTGCACCTGATCGCCGCCGCGCAACTCGGCGGCGTGGAGTTGTACACGCGGGACCGCCGCCTGCGAGATGCGCTGTAGCTACAGCGTCTCCACATCCAGACTGCGCCACAGATACCACGATGCGTAGGAGGCATAGGGCCGCCACGGTTCCGCGAGTTTCACCATCTCCGGCGGCTTGGGCAGCGCGTCCAGGCCATACGCTTTTTTGATCGCCGCCCGCACGCCGAGGTCGCCCACCGGCAACACGTCCGGGCGGCGGAGGGCGAACAGCAGGAACATGTGGGCGGTCCACTCGCCGATGCCCTTTACCTGGGTCAGCAGTTCGATCACTTCCGAGTCCGGACACCGCGACAGGGACTCAAAAACAATCTCGCCATCTCGCGTCTTCCGGGCCAGATCGCGAATATAGGTCAACTTCTGCGGGGACACGCCCAGGCTGCGCATCTTCTGGGGCCGCAGCTTGAGGATGGAAGCGGGCGTCAGGGGGCAGGCAGCCGAGGCCAGGCGGCCGAAGATCGCAGCCGCGGCTTTGCCGTGTAATTGCTGGTAAATGATGGACCGGACCAGGTTCTCGAAGGTCGGCTCGCGGTAATCCATCCGGCACGGTCCGACGGTCTCGATGATGCCGCGCAGCACCGGATCGCTTTTCTTCAAGTGCAGGACTGCCTTACGCATGGAAACCGAACCCCGCCGCAAATGCATCTACCATAATAACTATGCGCATCGCAGTTCTTCTGACCGCCGGCGTGCTCCTGGCGCAGGATCCCGTGATCAAAGTGGATGTGGACCTGGTCAATATCCTGTTCACGGTGCGCAACAAGGGCGGCGGGCTGGTGGGCAACCTGGAAAAGACCGACTTCACCCTGATGGAGGACGGCAAGCCGCAGGAGATCCGCTACTTCACCCGCGAAACCGATTTGCCCCTCACGATCGGGCTGCTGGTGGACACCAGCATGAGCCAGGAGCGTCTGATTCCCGATGAGCGCCACGCAGCGTCCGCCTTCTTCTCCAGTGTGCTGCGATCTAAGGACATGGCTTTCCTGATGCAGTTCGGGGCGGAAGCCGAGCTGCTGCAGGAGTCCACCAATTCCACGCGTCAACTGCAGAAAGCGCTGGGCGAACTCCGGCTGAGTGTCCCGCTGGGAGGGTTGAACCCCGGCCCGGCGCCGACCGCGTCCAATCGCGCCGGCACCATCCTCTACGACGCGGTGTTCCTGGCGGCCGAGGAGTTGCGCAAGGACGTTGGCCGCAAGGCGATCATCATCATCAGCGACGGCGTGGATACCGGGAGCAAGACCTCGCGATCGAAGGCGATCGAGGCGGCGCATAAATCGGACGCGATTGTCTATTCCATTTACTATGCCGATCCCATGTATCAGCAGTTCGGTGGCGGCGACGGTGACCTGAAGCGAATGTCCGAGGACACCGGCGGTCGCGTGTTCCGCGTGGATCGCAAAACGACGCTGACCGACATCTTCCGGCAGATCGAGGAGGAGATGCGCTCGCAGTACTCCATCGCCTATTCGAGCACCAATCCGACCAAGGACGGCACATTCCGCAAGGTGGAACTGCGGGCTTCACACAAGGATTTCAAAGTGCAGGCGCGCAAGGGATACTACGCCGTGGAGAACACGGAACGCTGATCAGCCGGGGGTCAACATCGCCTTCCAGGCTTGCTCATCAGGGCCGATACTCAGCTTGTTTCCGGCGCGCACCAGCGGCAGCCGCAGCAGGTCCGGTGTACGTTCGATTTTGCTGAGAAGCTCCTGCTCGTTGAGCTTCAGGTATCGAAGCCCGGCGTCGGCGTAGGCCTTGCCCTGTTCGTCCAGGAGACCCCGCAACGTATAGCGGTCGAGGAAGCGCTTGATTTCACCGTAAGCCATGGGCTTGCGCTTCAGGTTCACGAACTGGAGCGGCGCTCGGCGCTCCTTGAAGAATCTCTCGGCGGCGCGAGTGGCTTGCGAGTTCTTGATGCCGAAGATCTGTACGTTGGTCATGGGACGTGCGCCAGCTTAGCAAGTCCGATGTCGCACCTCCACGGAACGGGAAATCCGGCTCGCGTGCGCCGCAGCGGAGCGGGTTATTCCGCTTTACGCTAACCTGATGGATTGCGGTCCCTTCCAGGATGGCTTCCAATGCGGTCCGCGGGGCGCGGGCCGTTCCGTCCGGAGACTCTGAATGCACTTCGTGCTGATTGGCGATATCGGGGGACCTGACACCTTCCATATCGGGGACGAGGCCATGCTGGCAGCCAACCTGGAAATGCTCCGGGCGCGGTTCCCCGACGCTGCTTTCACCGTGATCTCGGCTGACCCGGTCTTCAGCGCCGGCGAATACCGTTGCCGGGCGGTTCCGCGAATCGGTTTTCCGGACGCCCACGCCGGAACAGACGAGGATCGCCTCCAGAAGCTGGCGGAGTTTCAAAGAGTCGCCGCCGACGCACGCGAGCATCCGGCGTTGGCGGCGTTAGCCTCAGCGGACGCTCTGATCCTGAGCGGAGGCGGCAACCTGTCGTCGACCTGGCCGGAGCATCTGTTTGAACGCGCCGCGTTACTCGAGGCGGCGAACACCTTGGGCACGCCCTCCTTCACGGTGGGTCAGACGATCGGCCCGCAACTCTCCCCCACGCATCGGAAGGTCCTGACGCACGCACTAAAGAGCAGCCGCGCGGTGGGCGTTCGCGAGTATCACTCCGTGGGCGTCGCGCTGTCGCTCGATGTGGACCCCGGGCGCATTGTGTACCAATTGGACGATACTCTTTCGCTCCGGGAAACGCCGGTTTCCGGGCAGGCCCACGGGTTCGATTTCGGTTCCGGCCAGCCTTGGATCGCGGTTACTTTAGCTCCCATCGATCTCGGGCCGAACACGGAAAACGCCTTGCGGTCGCTGGTCCGCCAGATCGAATCCGCGGCGGCTCAGGCGGGCGCCCGGGTGGTGTTTCTTCCGCACACGCGCGGACACAGCGAGCAAACGTCGGACGTCCTGTTCGCCCACAGGCTGGCCGGCTATTTTCAAGAAGCACCGCTGATCGTGGATGTCTGCCGGCCCGGCGACGCGCGCTGGCTGAGCGGGCAGGCTTCCATGGTTATTTCCATGCGCTATCACCCCGTGGTATTCGGGCTTGGGGGCGGGGTACCGTGCCTGGGTATTTATTTTGATCACTACACGCGTATCAAGATTCGCGGCGCGCTCGCGCACGCGGGCCTTCAACACTGGAGCCTTTCGTTGAACGAGTGCCTGCAGGGAGGCCTGACCGCCCCTGCGCTCGATCTATGGAGGTCGCGCACCACGGTCCGAGAACAGCTACATCGACGGATTCCGGTCTGGGCCGACGCGGAAGCGCGGCGGTGGACCTTCCTTGGCGATGCAATCTGCTCGCCGGGCGGCGTCTCCGGCGGCAGGGTTCGCGAATTCTCTGGTTCACCGGATTGGATGTCGCTCGCGCTGCGCATGGAGGCGGAGGATCGAGAATGGGTCGACAGCCACATGCGGCCGGACCCCGGTATCAGCGCCCTGATTTCCATAATCGAGGCGCGTGATACGGAGATTCGTACCTTGCACGAGCTTCTGTCCGCTCGGGAAGATGAGATTGCGTCGCTCCGCTCGGTACTGTGCGCGCGCGATGAAGAATTGAACTCGATTCGACCGGTGGTTCGGGATCGCGATCGCGAGCTGGCCTCGATCAGAGACGTTCTTTCCGCTCGAGACGAAGAACTCCAATCTTTGAAGACGGTGCTGGCGGCCAGAGACGAGGAACTCGCCAGCACCAAGTTTGTGCTCGCTGCCAGAGACGAGGAGCTCGCAAGTGTGAAGTTTGTGCTCGCCGCCAGAGATGAAGAACTGGCCAGTGTCAAGATGGTCCTGGCTGCCCGCGACGAGGAACTACGAGCCATCAAGGCGACGGCGCCCAACATGAGCCTTTGACACAACTCGCCTGCTTGATTGAAGATGGAGACGGTAGAACCAGGATCGGGCTCAAGGTTTTGTGTGGCCAGACACGCTTGGCGCGGCCGCATGCGGGTTCGAGTACTGTAGGTTCATTGACTGCTTCAACTTTGACCGTTACCTTACCTTTGACCATTCAATTGGAGAACTTTCTCATGCGCCGCCCCAGTCCCCACTATCGTGTGTTGTCGACGCTCGCGTTCGTTCTTGGAGCCCTGACGGCGGTGCGCCCGGCGCAAGCGCAGACGTTTTCCCCGGTTTCGGCACTTTCGTTCACCAAGGCAGTTTCGGGCGCCAATCCGCTGCCGCAACACATCACGGTCACCAGCACGGGAGCGGCATTTGCTTTTACGGCATCGGTCACAGCGGGCAGCGACTGGCTTTCCGTATCACTCCCGGGGGGATGCTGCACGTCCATGCCCCGCGTTCTCACGGTGAACGTGGCCGACGCCGGACTCGCGGCGGGAACGTATAACGGCCAGATCACTCTGAACGCAACTCCTCCCGTGACGTCGCTGGTGATCCCGGTGACTCTTACCGTCTCGGCCACCAGCCAGGCCTTTTTCGATGCGCTTCCGGGCGCGCTTACATTTTCGAAGACGCCGAGCGCGACCACCGTCACCAGCCAGGAGTTCCAGATCCGCAACGCCGGGCAAGGGACTTTGAATTGGACGGCGACGCGCAGCACCAGTGACGGGGGGAACTGGATCACGATTTCCTCCACCGGCGCGGCGGCGCCGTCGAACTTCACGGTAGGCGTAGCGCCGGCGCAACTGCCCGGGGGAGGCAGCGTTCCCGGCACGTACACAGGTCAGGTGGTGCTGGCCTCCTCCAACGGCAGCGTAACGGTGCCGGTTAGCGTCGCGGTGGGCGACAACGTGCTGACCCAGGTGAATCCGCTGGCTTTCGCCAAACTGTTCGAGGGCGCGAATCCGCTGCCGCAGATCCTCACCATAGCCCGCACCGGGTCGTCGGCGCTTACGGTGACCTTCCAGTCGGCTAACAGCAACGGCGGCAACTGGTTGTCGGTCGCCGCCACGGGCGCGGGCGTTCCGCAGACCCTGACGGTGACGGCGAATCCGGCCTCGAATCTGGTCGCGGGAAGCTATACGGGGCAGATTCTGGTGCGCACCACCTCGGGCGACCTTGCGCTTTCTATTCCGGTATCGCTTTCGGTAGCCTCCGCGGGCTCCGCGGTGTTCGCCGCGCTTCCCGGAAACCTGAGCTTCACCCTGCCGACCTCCGGCACGTCGATTGCCTCACAAACAATTTCGGTGCGCAACGGCGGGTCGGGAACCCTGAACTGGACCGCCTCCGCGAACACGGCCGACACCTCACCGTGGATCTCGCTTTCTCCGTCCAGCGGCACCGCTCCGTCGAGCATCGGCGTTCAGATCGCGATCGCGAACCTGCCCGGCGGCGGCACCGTAGCTGGGACCTACATCGGCCAGGTGGTGTTGAACGACGGCGTCCGCAACGCCACCGTACCCGTTGCAGTAAAAGTGGGCGATACGGTGCTCCGTCAGTTCGGCGCGATTTCGTTCACCAAGGTTTTCGGCGGGGCCAACCCTCTGCCGCAGAGCGTAACAATTTCGCGGATCGGTTCCTCGCCATTGGGAATCAGCATCCAGGCGGCTTCCTCCGGTGGAGCATGGCTGTCGGTGTCGCCCACGAATAATGTTTGTTGCTTCGTGACTCCGCAGGTGCTGACCGCAAGCATCGTGGCCGATCCGTCGCTCGCGGTGGGCACCTACGCCGCTCAGATCCTGGTGACCTCGCAGAGCGGCGACGCATCCATGACGATCCCGGTAACCCTTACGGTAACGCCCGCCGGGGGATCCTACTTCGATAACGTTCCCGGACAATTGACGTTCTCCATGGCGACGGCCGGCACAGCGCCGCCAACGCAGCAGATCCAGCTTCGAAACGTGGGAGCGTCCGCGCTGAGCTGGTCGTCGAGCAAGACGACCTCCGACAATGGGGACTGGATTACGGTTAGTCCGGCAAGCGGCACCACGCCCACGAACATCACGATTGGGGTAAACCTGGCCAATTTGCCCGGGCAGGGGCAGACCGCGGGAACATTCACAGGTGTGGTTTCGTTCGCGCACGCGAGCGGCACGGTATCTATCCCTGTTACTGTCACGGTCGGCGCTTCCGTATTCACTCAGGTTGCGCCGCTGAACTTCACGCGGATCGCGGGCGGAGCGGAAGCTCCCTCGCAGGTGCTGAGCGTGACCGCCACGGGCGCGCCGCTGACGAATTTCACGCTTACGGATGCGACCGGGAACGCGGTCGACTGGCTGTCCGTGACTCCCGTGGGCGCTTACTCGACGCCCCAGAACTTCACGGTGGCTGTCAATTCGGGATCGCTGGCTGTCGGTACGTATACCGGGCAGATTGTGTTCACCGCCGCCGCGGGTAACACGACGATGACCGTGCCGGTGACGTTGCGGGTGGTCACCGGAGGCGCGCAGCCCATCTCGGTCACGCCTGCATCGGGCACAGCGGGACGCCAGGTCTTCAACTTCCTCGCCCGCCGGAACGCCGGCGCGGCCGGCATTCAGTACGTTCAGTTTCTGTTCAGCCGGTCCGGCATCAACGCGCTGAATGCCTGTTATGTGAGCTACGACCCAGCGCAGAACGTGTACTACCTCCTCAGCGACGACACCACGCAGTGGTACGGACTGGTTGCGGGGACTGCAAACACGATTGGCAACAGCCAGTGCACCATTCATGCCAGCGCAGGTGGATCGTCGCAGTCGGGCTCCGATCTCACCACGACGATTGACATCAGTTTCCGGTCGGGCTTCGCCGGGCAGAAGTCCATCTATCAGTTCGCGGGTGAGGTTGGCGGCGCACTCAGCGGCTGGCAGCTCATGGGTACGTGGAACGATTCAGGCGACCTGAATGTCGTTGAACTGATTTCACTGAGTCCAAATTCGGGAACTGGCGTGTCGCAAACGTTCACCGCGCTCACTCGCGACGGCAACGGCGCCAACACCATCGCCTTTGTGCAGTTGGTGATGAATGCCGAACTGAGCGGTCTGAATGGGTGCTTTATTCATTACGACCGCGCCTCCAACGTCTTCTTCCTGCTGAATGACTCCGCTACGGAATGGTTCGGCTTGGTGGCGGGGAGCGGGCAGGTGGGCAACAGCCAGTGCACGCTGTTCGGGTCCGGCTCCGGCGGAGTAGTGTCGGGAAATGACCTGACGATCACCTATAACCTGAGCTTCTCCGCCGGTTTTTCCGGCACAAAGAAGATTTTCATGCAGCCGGTGGACAACACGGGCGTGATTCAGGTGTGGCGCCAGATGGGCACCTGGATCCGCTAGCTGTAGTCTTTTGCACGATCTTCGGGACTTTGCGGCCGGGCGCGAATCGTTCTAGCGACTGACTGTTCCGCGGCGAAGCGTCTTTTGTTACTCTTGAGGATTCCCGGGTGGCCACGACGTAAAAATGAGTTTGCCCACGCACACTACGGACCAGGCATCCCGGCGTCCCGTGACCGCGGTTGTCACCATCGTCGCCAAGAATTATCTGGCGCAAGCGCGCGTTTTGATGGATTCGGTGAAGGCGCAGGACCCCGAGTACCTCCGAGTGGTCCTGCTGGTGGATGAAGTGGAAGGCCGGTTTGACCCCGAAGCGGAGGACTTCGCTGTTGTTTTGTCGGAGGACTTGGGCATACCACACTCCCCGTGGTTTCATTTCAAGTATTCCGTTCTCGAACTGTCCACCGCGGTTAAGCCGTTCTTTCTCAGTTGGCTTTTCCGCACGTATGGCCTTCAGAAGGTAATCTACCTGGACCCCGATATCCGAGTGTACGCTTCCTTGCGCGGAATCGGACAAGCCCTGGATGACGCCAACATTGTCCTGACGCCGCACCTCACGCGGGAACTGAACGATGACCTGCAGCCAGGGGAGCTCCAGATTCTGCGGGCGGGCGCCTACAACCTCGGCTTCATCGCCGTCCGCGCACACCCCGAGGTGGATGCGTTCCTGGCCTGGTGGCAGTCGCATCTCTACGACCACTGCGTCGTGGATCTGACTCGCGGCTTGTTTGTCGACCAGCGCTGGATCGATCTTGCGCCCGGCCTGTTTTCCGGCGTACGAATTCTTCGCGACGATGGCTATAACGTTGCCTATTGGAACGCCGCCCATCGCAAGCTCTCGTGGCAGGAGGGTCGCGTATTGGTCAACGGAAAACCGCTGTACTTCTTCCATTTCAGCGGCTACGATCCGCACGTTCCCGAAGTCCTGTCCAAGCACCAGAATCGGATTTCCCTGCAGAGCCGGGACGATCTGCGGTTGATCTGCGACGAGTATCGTCAGCACCTCGCGGAACGGGGCTTCGCCGTGACCAGCCGTTGGCCCTATAGCCACGCCCGCTTCCGGAACGGAGTCGCGATTCCCGATGTGGGACGGCACCTGCTGGATGAAGCGCCATTCCTGTTGAACGAGATCAGCGATCCGTTTTCCGATGAAGGCTTCGCCCGGATGCTGGACCTATGGAATGCGCCGATTTCGCGATCCGCCAACGGTGGTCAGGGGGTAACCAAGTTGGCGTATCGCGTTTATCGCCTTCGGGAAGATGTGCAGGCGGCGATGCCCGACATCTTTGGCGCCGACCACATTCGATTTCTCGAGTGGTTTCTCTCAAGCGGGACACAGGAACACTGTCTCAGCGAGCCGCTGCTACACGGGGTTCGAGCCGCCCTGGAAACCGCGCGCACAAACGCCCCCGACGCCTCCGGGCCGGTTGCATCGTCCGGTGATCGGGATTTGCCGGTAATTTGCGCCGACCTGTTAAGCCGCGGCGCCAATGACCCCATCCTCCGGCAACTCAACAGCCACTCATTGGAAGGCCCGGCTTCCATCAATCAGCCGGCAACAACGGACGGGAAACCCTCCCGCCTGACCATCCTGGCCCGCTACATCTATGAGAGCCGTCCCGATCTGCAGCGCGTCTTTCCCGATCCGCAGGGGCGCGACGAAGGCGCCTACCTGGCATGGCTTCTCTACTACGGCCGCCACAGCTATGGCCTGACGGAGGAGTTTCTGGCGCCTCTGCGCATGAGCCTGGCCGAACTGCGGCAAGGTCTCAGCTTATCCGGTAAGCTTCACCTGGATATGTACGCATTTTCGATGCGGACGGCCATACGGGTGAGTCCGATCACGGCGAAGCTTCGCGGGTTCCGCGCGCGGGGGCTCCAGACGCGGAAATCGCCCCCGAGAACGCGCACGGCGGCTACGCTCACGGCTCCGCAAGGCCCGCCGCCGCCTTTCGGGGTGAACGTTCACGGCTACTTCCGTGCAGAAATGGGAGTGGGCCAGTCGGCGCGAAACGGAATAGACGCCATCGCCGCAGCCGGCATCCCGTACACCATTCACAATCATCACGCGGTCGAGCTGAGCCAGCAGGACCGGTCCGTTGCTGAGTTCTCCGCGTCCGCCGATTACGGAGTGGATCTCTACTTCGTGAACGCGGATCAAACCGCCGTCGTGCATCGCGAACTCTCGCGGACACCGGGCCGCTACAAGATTGGATTTTGGACTTGGGAACTGGATGAGTTCCCGAGCGAGTGGGACGGCGCGTTCCATGCCTATGATGAGATCTGGGTCCCCAGCAGCTTCTGCCAGGCAGCAATCGCGGCCCGTTCTCCGGTCCCAGTCGTTCGTATCCCGTACTGTGTCCGTGCGCCGCACGCAAGCAAAAAGGAGCGGGCCGACTTCGCGATCGGCGGAGACAGCTTCGTTTTCCTGAGCGTTTTTGACATGCGCAGTTGTTTCGATCGCAAGAATCCACTTGCGGTGCTGCGCGCCTTCAAGACCGCGTTCGCGGATGTTACCGGCTGTGAATTGGTAATGAAGGTGAATCACGCAGATGCAGCCCCAGATAAGCTGGACCTGCTGAAAGCGGAGGCGGCCGGGTTCAACATCCGGCTGATCGCGGAGACATTCCGCCACGAAGATGTCGCCGCGCTCATAAACCTGAGCGACTGCGTAGTGTCCCTGCACCGTTCCGAAGGCTTCGGGCTGGTGCTCGGCGAGGCGATGCTCATGGAGAAGCCAGTGATCACTACTTCGTATTCGGGAAACCTTGACTTCACCACTCCGAACACGTCCTTTCTGGTTACATATAAGTTGCGAGAGGTGGGGTTTGGCAACGCGCCGTACGCGCCCCACTGCCTTTGGGCGGATCCTTGCGTTGAAGATGCCGCAAGACAGATGAAAATCGTCCACGACAACCCCCGGCTTGGCAGGGAGCGCGGGCAAGCCGGCCGCGTCCTGATGGAACGATGCTTCTCGGCGGCAGCGGTTGGCGCTCTAATGGACGCCAGACTGCGCATCATCGAAGGTCACCGCTAAAAGGAAGTCCACTCAATGACACCTAAACCATATCCTCCGTTACCGCCCGAAGATCTGATTTACCGTGTTACGGGAGAGAAAGAAGCGGAATGGTTCGTACAGTCCGGCAAGGATTCGGTCCGCGACATTGAGTCCGCCCTCGCTTCCGTGGGCCGCACGTTAACCTCCCACAAGCGCATTCTGGATTTCGGATGCGGTTGCGGCCGCATCCTTTTTCCCATGAGCGAAGTGGTTCCGCCGTCCTCCATCACCGGGGTGGACATTGATGCCGAGGCGATCGCTTGGCTGGGACCTCAAACCAGGGCAGCAGTGGCCGCCGTTTCTGAACTGCCCCCCACGCCCTTCGGAGCTGCCTCTTTCGATCTCGTCTACTGCCACAGCGTATTCACGCACCTGAATGAGGATTATCAGGACCGCTGGCTTGATGAGCTCCGTCGGGTCACCTCGCCCGGAGCCGCTCTGGTCGTGAGCTTTTCGGGTGCCAAGTCGGTGGTTCGTTTCCAGCAGGGGTGGAGAGACGCAGGCGCGGACCCGGATCCCATGATCCGCGAACTGGAGACTCAGGGAATTCTGTTCGTCGAAAATGACCAATGGGTCAACGGCCCCTTCCCGCCGTTTTACCACACCACCTTCCACACTCTGCATTACATCCAGGAGCACTGGGGCAAGTTCTTCCGGATCTTGAACCACATCCCATCCGGATCTCTGGACTTCCAGGACTTCATCGTGATGGAACGTACGCCTGACCCGGAACCCGTCTTGGTGAACCTACCTCCTATGGTGGTGTTGCCCTTACCTCCTCCCGAGATGCGGCGGTTGGTCGGGGTCACCGAGCCCTTCTTCTTCGACAATCCAGGGCGGAAATACGTTTTCCCAGAGATCCCGCCGCACCTGTATTCCTCCGTATTCGATTTCGGCAGCGGCTGCGGACGACAGGCACGGCAATTAATGCAGCAAAAGAGGCCCCCCAGCCGCTACCTTGGAATTGACATCAACCGCGAAATGGTGGAGTGGTGCCGGGAGAATCTCACTCCTGCGAACCCAGCGTTCCAGTTTGAGCACCATGACGTCTACAGTCCATCTCTTGGGCCAACAAACTCCCGGCGTTTGACCGCGCCCTTCCCTGCGGGCGACGGAGAGTTCACCATGGTGAACGCGCATTCTGTCTTCACTCATATTTTCCAGCACCAGACGGAATTCTACCTTCGGGAGATCGCGCGGGTTCTAACGGCGGACGGAATCGCGCGAACGACTTGGTTCTTTTTCAGCCGCCGGGCGTTCCCGTGGCTCGAAAGCTGGCAAAACACCCTGTTCGTCAACACTGAGGACCCCACCAATGCCGTGGTTTACGACCTGGATTGGTTCCGGGGGGCGGTTCGCGAGGCGGGACTCGCTGTCCGCCAAACCGTCTTTCCGGGCGTCCCAGGCCATCAGTGGCAGATCTTTTTGCAAAAGAGCACCGGGGAGTCGATTGACCAATTTCCCACCCCGGAGGAAGCGGAGGGGTGGATTTGCGGATCGGTCCCTGATACGCAGCCGGCCCCGACATCGCTCGCTGGCCAGTCTGCCCCGGTATCGCCCGCTGTCCCGCCTGCCCCAGCATCGCCCGCTGTCCCGCCTGCCCCGGGTGCGCTCGCTGACCAGGCGGTCGCGGATGCGCTATTGCTGGTCGCGGAGCTCCGGCAGCATTTGTCCGCCGCGGAGAACGAAGTGCGGGCGTTGCGTCACTCGTGGAGTTGGAAACTCACTGGCCCGCTACGCAAAGTCGGCCGGTTGTTCTGGGGCTAGGCCTTCTGACTCTTGACGCCGGCGCCCTCGAAGGCCAGGTCGCACTGCACCATCTCCCGCACCAGTTCGGAAAAGCCTGTTTCTGGCTTCCAACCCAGTTTTTCATGGGCTTTCGTGGCGTCCCCCTGCAGGATGTGCACCTCCGCCGGCCGGAATAGCACGGGATCCGTTACCAGATAATCGCGCCAGTCCAAGCCGGCGTTGGAGAACGCGGCTTCCACGAACTCCTGCACGGTGTGGGAAACTCCCGTCGCGATCACGTAGTCGTCCGGAACATCCTGCTGCAGCATCATCCACATGGCTTCCACATACTCACGCGCGTGACCCCAATCTCGCCGCGCCGTGACGTTCCCCAGCCGAAGCTTCGCCTGCTTGCCGGTTACGATCTTGGCTACGCCCGACGTGATCTTGCGGGTCACAAATTCATAGCCACGCCGCGGCGACTCATGGTTGAACAAGATCCCGCTGCTGGCGTGGAGCTGGTAGGCTTCCCGGTAGTTCCTCGTAAGCTCATAACCGGCTACCTTGCTGATTCCATAAGAGGAACGCGGACGGAACCGTGTTCGCTCGCTTTGCGGCGTTTCCTCCGCGGAACCGAACATCTCGCTGGAGCCCGCGAAGTAAAAACGGCACTGGGGCGCAAGCCGGCGCAGCGCCGAAAGCATGTAATGCGTGCCGTTGATGTTCGTGTTCAGCGTCGAAAATTCATCGTCAAACGAGTGTGCCACATAGCTTTGCGCGGCGAGGTGATAGCATTCGTCCGGACGCACCTGTTCGATGATATTGTGCAGGCTCGCGTAGCTCTCCATCGCCGCGGCATGCAGGGTTACGCGGCCTTGCAGGTGCTGAATCCGCCCCAGGCGATGCTCGGGGTCCTCGATCGCCACCCGCCGGACAATTCCGTGAACTTCGTAGCCTTTTGCCAGAAGAAGTTCCGCTAGATAGGATCCATCTTGACCCGTAATTCCAGTGATCAGAGCTCGATTCGCCATATTTAAGAAAGACTTTGCAAGAGTATCACACTCCCGCCGCACGCCGCCGATTTCTCTTGACAGCCCATACCAAACTGATATCATCTAGATACGTTTAGGAGATCACATGAGAGAGAGAATCGTCGGAACCATTTCCGGTGTCCTGGTCCTGATCCTAGGGTTGGCCATCCTCGGTGCGGTGATTTGGGGGTTTATCAGCCTCAGGGATGTCCCACGGGAGGCTCGCGCGCAGGCGGCGCTGGGCTGGGTCCTGGTGCTTACGGTCGACATCTTCGTCCTGTCCGGACTGTTCAGCGTACAGCCGAACCAGGGCGCGGTGCTGCAGTTGTTCGGCAACTACGTGGGAACGGTCACAAAGCCGGGACTGCATTGGGCCAATCCCTTCTACACCAAGAAGCGGCTTTCGCTGCGAGTTCGCAACTTTGAGACCGCCAAGCTCAAGGTGAATGATCTGGACGGCAACCCGATCGAGATCGGCGCCGTGGTGGTCTGGAAAGTGGTGGACACGGCGGAAGCCGCGTTCCAGGTGGATAACTACGAAGAGTACGTCCATGTGCAGAGCGAAGCCGCGCTGCGAAACCTGACCACGTCGTACGCCTACGATGCGCATGTGGAAGGGCAGATGTCGCTGCGCGCGAACACGGCCGAGATCGCCGCTCACCTACGGGAGGAGATCCAGTCCCGCCTGGAGGTAGCCGGCGTGAACGTTGTTGAAGCGCGGATCAGCCATCTCGCTTATTCGCCGGAGATCGCCGCGGCAATGCTGCAGCGGCAGCAAGCGTCCGCAATCATCGCCGCGCGCCAGAAGATCGTGGAAGGCGCGGTGGGAATGGTGGAGATGGCGCTGGATATGCTCGCTTCCAAGAAAGTCATCGAGCTGGATGACGAGCGGAAGGCGGCGATGATCTCCAATCTGCTGGTGGTGTTGTGCGGGGAGCGCGGCACGCAACCTGTAGTCAACACCGGGACCATCTATCACTAAGGAGCAGGGCCGTGCGCAAGAACTATCCACTGCGCATCGACGCAGATGTACTGGACGCCGTGCGCCGCTGGGCAGACGACGATCTGCGCAGCCTGAACGGGCAGATCGAGTACCTGCTGCGCGCGGCCCTGGTCCAAGCGGGGCGGCTGAAGCATCCGCAAGGACCTCAGCCGGCCCCGGAGCAGCCCTCCACCCCCTAAATCGCGCTGCTATATTCGGGAGCGTGACGCCAGCTCCCACAGCGTTTCGAATCCGCACCGCGACGGAAGCGGACATTCCGCGCCTGGCGACGCTCATCGAGCGCTCCGTGCGCGGCCTTCAGGCGGGAGACTACTCCCCGGAACAGATGGACGGCTCACTAGGGACGGTGTTCGGGGTGGACACGCAGCTCATCGCCGACCGGACTTACCTGATTGCGCTTCACTCCTCCGGCGCGATCGCGGGTTGCGGGGGCTGGAGCAGGCGCAAGACCCTGTTTGGCAGCGATCACGCCAGCGTGCGCGAGCCGGAGCTTCTCGACCCTGCGACCGATGCCGCCAAGATCCGCGCGTTCTTCGTGGACCCGGAGTGGGCGCGGCGGGGCGTCGGAACGCTGATTCTGGAAGCCTGCGAAGCCGCGGCCATGGCCGCCGGGTTCCGCTGCTTCGAGATGGGAGCGACACTGACGGGCGAGAAACTCTACCGCCTGCGCGGTTACCGCGAAGTGGAGCGAATGGAAGTGCCGCTGCCGAACGGCGCGGCACTGCCCATTATCCGCATGGTCAAGGACGCTTACTTCCGCCTGTAGTATCCGTCAAAGCCCCCGGATTGCCACGTTTTGCCTTGATCGTTGGTCATCTCCATGAGCTGGCGGACGCGGCCGTCGGGCAGCGGGAAGAAACTCATTCTCAGCGGCGCATTCTTCGCCTCGAAGATGAGAGCGCGGTCGGACTCGCGATAGCGGCCCTCGTAATAAGTCACACGCCCGGTGTGATCGGTGTACACCTGATGCCATTTTCCGGTGGCGCGATCGAAGAACGTCAGGCTCTTGCCGGAGCCGCCGCCGAGCGGCGCCCAGTTCTCGACCAGCGTACAGCCCCCGTTCACACGTTCGATAAGGTTGCTGCCGACGACCGCGCCGCCGACCTCCACGTTCCAGTCGCCCACCCAGTAATCGAAGT
This sequence comes from uncultured Solibacteraceae bacterium, assembly GCA_964406035.1. Taxonomy (GTDB): domain Bacteria; phylum Acidobacteriota; class Terriglobia; order Bryobacterales; family Bryobacteraceae; genus JAIEPW01. The sequence continues at coordinate 24,357 of CAYOQB010000026.1, forward strand.
GGCGGTGTTGCGGGTTGTACTCGCACGGCGTAGCGTTCTTCTTCACGGCGTCGACGATCCCGCTCCACTTGGCGTGCGAGTGCAAGCTCTTGAGTTCCGAGTCGTTTTCGAGCAGGCGCGCCCCGGCAAAGCCGGCCTTGGAGGCACGTTCCAGCCATTCCATCGCCTTCTCCGGCTCGCCGGCCCGCACCCAGACAGTGGCGACGCGAAGGGTGGATTGGGGCGGACGGAAGTAGTTTTGCCTCGCCTTCTGGAATGCTTCAGCGGCTTCCGGATATCGCTTCAGTTCCAACAGGGATTCGCCCAGCCGGAACCAGCTCTGGCCGTCGGAGGGGTCCGACTTCAGTTTGGTCTCATACGCCGAGGACGCCTCGGCCCAATTCTTGGACGCAAACAGGGCGTCCGGGTCCTTTTGGGCGAGCAGCACGGCGGCGCCCAGCAGAAATGTCGCGAAGCAGCGGATGTTCATGCCGTCCAATATCGCTTACGGCTTACAAGATGGAAATAACTTTGGGGCGAACCGGACCCCTGCGATAGTAAATGTATGGCAACTGAAGCTTGGCTGCGCGGCGGCATGCCGGAACTGGATCCGCTGCTGCGCCCCGTCCTCTATTCGTTCGAACAAATCCGGGAGGACGCGCGCGAATGGACGGCGGGCATTCCGACGGCTGATCTGTGGTCCAGCGTCGCCGGCCTGACGCCCATCGGATTCCACCTGCGGCACATTGCCGGAAGCACCAGCCGCCTGATGACCTACGTGGAAGGCCGGCAGCTCAGCGAGGACCAGATCAGGGAAATGAAAGAGGAAGGCACGCCGGGAGCGACAATCGAGGAACTCCTCGGCGGATTGGAGCTGGCATTCGCGAACGCCGAGGCGGTGGTGCGCTCCCTGCAACCTGAACAGCTCGCTGCGCCGCGCAAGGTGGGACGCAAGGAGCTGCCGACGACGGTCGCGGGCCTGTTGCACCACATCGCCGAACACGGGCAGAGGCATCTCGGCGCGGCGATCGCCGCGGCAAAGGCGGTGCGGGCTCGCGCATGAGCTTCCTCCGCCTTGCGGTCCTTTCGCTCATAGCCGCCGCTTCCCTGCCCTCCCAGACACCCGGATCCGCGCAATTGTTCGGTGTGGTGACGGACGGCACCGGGGCCGTAATCGCCGGCGCGCGGATCACGCTAATGTCCGGCTCCGTCGCGGTAACCGCCTCCCAAACCACGGATCGCGAAGGGCGCTTTCGTTTCGGTCCGCTGCGGTCCGGCGATTACACGATGCTCGCGGTGAAGACGGACTTCGCCCCGCGGCGTGTGCCTGTGTCGCTGGCCGCGGGACAGCAACTGGAGCGCAACGTCACGCTGGAGGTGAGTTCGGTGGAGGCCGACATCACCGTGACGGCCGAGACCAGTCTGGTGGAGTCCACTGATCAGGTGGCGCAGCGGCTGAACGTAATCTCCGGCGAGATGGCGGAAGAACGGGTAGCGACCACCACCGTGGAGGCGGTGCGGGAGGAGGCGGGCGTCGATGTCCAGCGAACCAGTTCCTCGCTGGGCGGCATCGCGGTGCGCGGGCTGGTCGGCAGGAACGTCGCTATCTTCAGGGACGGGATCCGCTACACGACTTCAGCCCAGCGGGGCGGCGTCAGCACGTTTCTGAACATGAATGAGGCCACGGGACTCGAATCAATCGAGATCCTGCGCGGGCCAAACAGCGCGCAGTACGGGTCGGATTCCATCGGTGGCACAGTGAACTTCCAATCGCGAGCCGCGCCGCTGGGCGGGGCCCGCGCCTGGCACGGCGAATTCGCGCCGATGTACACCAGCGCGACCCACGCGTGGGGCGCGAACCTGCTGGCAACCTTCAGTTCCGAACGGTTCGGCCTGGTGACAAACCTGGCCGGCAGGCGGGTGAACACGCTGCGCACGGGAGGCGGCATCGACAGCCACGCGGCGGTCACGCGCTTCCTGGGCCTGCCGTCGACCATATTCGGCGAGCGCCTGCCCGACACCGCCTTCACCCAATACGGAGGCTCCCTGCATGCGCAGTTCTCCGTCACGCCGCGGGAGCAACTGGTAGGCCACTATGAACGCAATCAGCAGGACGGCGGCAAGCGCTATGACCAGTTGCTCGGCGGGGATGGGAACCTGATCGCCAGCCTGCGCAACCTGATGCTCGATTTCGGCTATCTCCGCTACACCCGGTTCGCGGGACGCTGGGTGGATCAGGCTTCTATCACCGTCTCCTACAACACGCAGCGCGAGGAACGGGTGAACCAGGGCGGTCTGGGCAATCCCAACGCGACCATCACATCGCAGTACGAGCGCATGAAAGTGTGGGGAACGAATTTCTTCGTCACCAAGCGCGTTGCCGGCAATGATCTGTTGCTGGGCGGCGACGGTTACCACGAGCGCGCCGAGGCGCCCTCCCACACGCTGAACCCGGTGACCGGCGTGGCCGTGCCGTCGCGCGGCCGTATCCCCGATGGCGCGACCTACCGGACCTACGGCCTGTTCGCGCAGGATGTCTGGGAGCCGTTTGCTTCCCGCAAGCTGCGCCTGACCGGGGCGGTGCGCTTCGGCGGCGCTTCGTATAGATCCCGCGCGGAGAATGCACCCGTGGTGAACGGGCGTCCGCTGTTCCCGGACGACTCGGCAAGCGCCAACGCGCTGGTAGGCCGCGCCGGAATGATCTACGCGCCTGTCGAACCGCTTCGCGTTTTTTTCCAATACAGCCAGGGCTTCCGTGCTCCGAACATCACGGATCTGGGCACGGTGGGCCTGCAGGGCAATGGCTTCTTCGAAGCGTCCTTTTCTGATCTTGCCGGCCGTGGGGCGATGCTGGGAACGCGCGCCGACGACCTGGCGGTTTCGAGTGGCCGCCCGGTTTCGCGAGTGGAGCCCGAGCGGAGCAGCAACTACGACTTCGGTTTCAGTCTCCGGGCCGGCCGCGTCCGCACCGAAACCGGAGGCTTCTGGATCCACTTGAGCGACACGATCGTCTCCCAGACGCTGATCCTTCCGGCGGGCGCCGTGGGGACGCCGCTCGGCGACCAGGTGATCACCCGGCAGTTGCCGACAGGGGCGGTGTTCGTTCCTCTTTCGCCGGCGGCGGTGCAGGTTCGCGGGAACCTGGGATCGGCGCAGACCTACGGGGTGGAGCATCAGTTGGAATACCAGATCTCGCGCTCCTGGAGCGCTGCAGAGAACGTAACCTGGCTATACGCGCGGGATCGCGAAAGCGGGCTCCCGCCGGATATCGAAGGCGGAACGCCGCCGGTGCTGGCGAACTTCCGCCTTCGTTACGCGCCCGGTCGCCGGCTGTGGGTGGAAGGCTACGGCACGCTGGCGGGGCGCCAGGATCGCCTTTCCTCGCTGGCCCTGGCGGACCGGCGGACGGGCGCCGCGCGATCGCGGACGAATATCGCCAATTTCTTCAACAACGGAGCCCGCGTACGAGGGCTGGTTTCGAATGGCATCCTGGCGCCGACCGGCGAGACGCTGGCCCAGGTGCAGAATCGCGTATTGGGAACCGCCGCCTCCGCGCCGTTATTCACGGCGATTCCGGGCTGGGGCGTGTGGGGCGTGCGCGGCGCGCTGCGTCTCACGGAGCGCTCCAGCGTATTCGTGGATCTGCAGAACCTGTTGGACAAGAATTACCGCGGCGTGAGTTCCGGAATCGACGGGCCGGGACGCGGGCTCACGCTCCGCTACCGGTATCAGTTCTAAGCCTGCGTGTCACTCGCCGCAAGCGGCCGTGGCGGGGTCCAGGCAATGGTCCAGGACCTGGCGCATGTCGCCGTGAATGACACGGTTCGCCACGCGGCCGAGCGCTTCCGTTTTGGGTTCGAACGCGATACCCACGCCGGCGCGGCGCAGCAGGCACAGGTCGTTGGCGCTATCGCCCACCGCCAGAACGTTTTCGGAGGAGATGGACAGCTTCTCCTCCAGGTGCATCAGGACGTTCCACTTGCACAGCTCGTGTTCGGGGCAGCCGGAGTCGTGCAGAAAAATCGGGGAGACGGTGATCTCACCGGTGGCGCGGCCCTGTCGGAATCGCAACAGATTGCTGACACTGAAGTCGGCAAAGACTCTGCGCCGCACCACTTCGGTGATGATGCGGTAGCTGTCGCTGACGATGCCGACCCGGTAGCCTCGCTTGCGCAGCGCAATCACGGTCTCCACCGCGCCTACGCTCAGCGGGAGCGAGCGCGCGATGTCCACGAACACCTGCCGGGATACGCCCTTGAGACAGTCCGCGATCCACTCCGTCCGCTCCATCGCAGTGAGAGCGGAGTTGTCCAGGTAGCGGCGCAGCGCCTGCATGCGGCCGGTTCGTTCCGCCACCGCGACCACGGATCGCGCGCGCAGCAACGTGCCGTCCATGTCGAACAACGCAAGTTTTTGCGCGGAGTGCATGTTGCGCATCACCAGCGAGAACTCGGCGTTGGCGTGGCGCTCGACTTCCTCCACTTCCTGCACCTGCCGCAGCGACAGGCGGCGGTAGCGTCCGGCGCGGTGCAGCAGCGCGCGCACCACCTGGGTGGCCATGTCGCCCAGCGCCTCCAGAGTCTGGCTGTCGTGCTCCAGGTGCCCGATGTCCACTTCGACTACGCGCGCGCCGGCGAAGGACGCATCAATCAGCAACGCGAGATCCACACCGTAGTCCGGCTCGAAGGTCAGCGACTCCAGCAATTCGCGCCGGGCGGCGATAATTCCGCCGAGCGGCTGCTCGAACTTCGCAAGTTCCGGAAAGAACGTGGCGATCAGGGGCTTGGCGGTCAGGGTGGTCACGCGTCCGGCAGACCGGCTGAAGCGCGCCTTCACGAAGTCCGCGCTGCCGCTCTGGATAGGCGCCGCGATCAGTTCGACCACCCGCTCGTCCAACCCTGTTAAGTCGCCGTCCAGGTACACGACAATCTCGCCGCGGGAAGCTTTCAGCCCGTCGTCCATGGAGGCGCCCTTGCCCAGCATGCTGCTGGTGATGACCATGGCGCCGGCGGGGGACGCGACGTCCGGGGTTCCATCAACGGACCCGTCGTCCACCACGATTACTTCGCAAACGCCCGCGCTGCGGCGCGCCAGTTCAATGACGCCAGCGATGTTCGCCGCTTCGTTCAGGGCGGGAATAATCACACTGATCATGCAACTGCTCCCTTTTGAGCGCGATTGACTGCACCTGATAGTAGGCAGGGAAGCGCATCGCTGCCCATACCCTGAAGGCAGTATGCCGCGCTGCCGAGCCACAAAAACCAGGAGAACAGTAGCGTGGAAGTGTCTTCTTCACGTATACTTAACCGCCTTGTAATCTTCGGTCCTACAGCGATCGAGCAGGTACCTTACGGTTGGGGAGAATTCCATGCTGAAGAACAGAACAGTTGCGGTCCTGTTACCGCTGATGGTGCTTGCCTGCGGAGCCGTCGCGCCGGCCGGCGCGCAAAGTATCGGTTATGCGAGAACGCTGACGACGGACGGGACTACGATTGACGTGCCGAACTCGTTCAACCCGTCGGGTGGGGCGATCACTTCGGTTCGCAACAGTCTGGGGAACTACAACATCCAGTATGCAGGCGCGCTTTCGACTTCTCGTGAGCTTGTGTCGGCACTAGGATCCGGCGCCGAGTATTGCAAGGTCGGCGACAGTGGGGGGAGTCCGACCACGTACGACGCGCGAATTCTGTGCTTCGACGGGACGGGGGCGCCGACGGAAACGCGTTACGCCCACATGGTTCTCCGGCCGAACAACCCGCAGCAGATCTCCTACGCTTGGATCGCCGGAAACGGAGGAGGCGTGTTTCAGCCTGCCGCAAGTTGGACGCCCACCGGGCAGATCACATCGGCGCGGACGGGTACCGGGACGTACGCGGTCACTTTTCCGGGAATGGCGGTGACCGACCATGTTCAGGTGAGCGCCTACGGTGCGAGCAACACTTACTGTTACCCGTTGGAATGGGGAACGCTGGTCAGCGTGCGATGCGTGAATGCATCCAATGTTGCGGTGGATGCGGACTTCAACATCGCCTACGTGAAAGCCTCCGCTCAGCCGGGGTTGGGATTCATGTGGCTGTCGACAGCCGAGAGCACTGGCGCCGCTGCGACCGTCACGCCTCAGGCCAACTACAGCTACAATTCGGGCGGCGGAACGATCAGCGTGACGCGAACGGGAGTCGGGCTTTTCAGCGTTCGATTCAACGGCATCAACCCGTCCCCCGCGGCGGGCGGTAAAGGTCCCGCGGCGCAGATCATCGGCTATGGAGGGCCGGCGCTGCGCTGCACCATCGACACGATCACGCCGTCCGGCGCCGACATTACGGTGAACGTCGCGTGTTACGCCGCCGGCGGAGCGGCGACGAACGGGCCGTTCGCCTTGCTGCTGCTGCCTCCCCAGCAACAGACGGCGCCACCGCCGGGACCGACGCCGACGATTTCGAGCTTTCAATCCATTCCCAACCCTCCGCTCGGCGGTGGAACAATCACGTTCTCGATTAGCGGAACGAATTTCGACCCCGCATCGGTAAGGGTGCTGTTCACCTCCACGTCAGGCGGGACGACCTGTACCGCGGCGAGCCCCTGTGCTGCGACCCTTTCCTCACGGACCGCAACCTCACTCTTCGGGACCATTGTCCTGCAGCCGGGAACGTACTCGGTGACCGTCGTAAACGCGACCGGGAGCCCGGGGACCGCGGGGACGCTCACCGTCCAGACCGCGCCGACGATTACCGTGACCAGCTTCACGACGAGTCCGGCTGCACCGCTGCCGGCGCAGACATTCACGTTCCTGATTACGGGCACGAATTTTGATCCGGCCAGCGTTCGCGTGCAGTTCGTCTCCACCGCGGCAGGCACGGCGTGTCCGGCGGCGAGCCCGTGCACCGCTTCTCTAACGGCGCGGGAGGCGACGCGGCTCGCAGGGAGCATTGTTCTTCCGGCTGGGACTTACACCGTCAACGTTTTGAACGCGGCCGGAAACCCGGCGACGGCGGGAACCGTGACTGTCGCGGAGCCGGGTGGAGGAGGCAGTACGATCACGCTGACGCCGTCGACGCTTTCGTTCCAGTTCCGGACGGGAAGTCCGGCTCCGGCGGCGCAAACCATTCAGATCCCGGGACGCCCTGCGGGTAGTGCGGGTGTGCGCAACTTCACCGTGGATTTCCCGAGCGTTCCCTGGCTGGCGGTGAGCCCAGCGAGCGGCGATGCGCCGAACGGCGGATCGGCGACAGTGTCGGTTTCCGTGCTGACGCCGTCGCTCCCCACTGCTCCTGGGACCGTGAACACGACTCTCCGGCTGCGGTTCCCGCAAGATAACGCCACGGTTGACGTTCCGGTGTCAGTGGTGGTGCAGGACGGAGGACCGACGACCTCGAACACGAATCAGGTGCTTTCGCATATCGCGGATTCGGAAGGATGGCAGACGACCATCATTCTCATGAATCCGGATGCGGAGCCGGCGCAATTCACGCTGCGGTTCTATGGATCGCAAACGACGGATCGAGCCCCGTCCGCGCCGCTGGATCTCGCCTTTGAGGGCCTGCTGGGCCGCGCATCGGTGATCGAGGGAACGATCCCGGCGGGCGGGGCGCGGACGATTCAGACGGCGGGCACCGACGCGTCGTTGAGCATGGGTTGGGTGGAACTGATTACGACGCGGAGGATCGTGGGTTCGAGCGTGTTCCGCTACACTCCGGACCGCCAGGAGGCAGCGGTGAACCTGACGAGTTCAGCCAGGTCGTTTGTGATGCCCTTCGACAACACGCAGGGGCGGGTTACGTCGTTCGCGCTGATCAACACCAACGCGACCCAGGCGATCGCGGTGAACGTGACAGTGCGAGACGAAGCCGGGAACTCAATCGGGACCACGGCGATTCCGATGCTCGCGCGCGGGCACATCGCTACCGAGAGCAATACCAGGTTCCCGGCGAGCGCGAACCGCAGGGGAACGCTGGAATTCAGCACGACCAACGCGGACATCACCGGGTTAGGAATCCGGTTCGACACGGCGGCGCCAGGGGCGCGGCCGTTCACGTCGTTCCCGGTGCATCCGCGGCCGTAACGGGCGACTTAGAACTTTCCGCCTGTGTCGCCGATAAGGCTGCGTGAGGGCCTAATAGGTGCAACCCGGCAGATCCGATGCAAACGAACTCTGGAAATCGCGGTTGGACGACCTTCTGGATCTGGAGCCGGCGGTGTTATGGGAAGCGGCGCCGGAGTCGGAAGGATTCCTGTGGGTGCAGGGGGGCGTGAACATCTTGGGGTTTCCGGCGGCGCAATGGACCAACGCGAGCGACTTCTGGGCATCTCGGCTGCACCCCGATGACGCCGTCGAGGCAATCCAGTTCCGCGCCAACGTAGCCGGATCGCGCAAAAGCCGCCAGACGCATTACCGGATGCTGACCTCCGAGGGGCAGGCGGTATGGTTCCGGGATTCGGCGCGGCTGACGGACTCCGGTGTGCTGCGGGGGGTGCTGACGCGAATCCCCGATCCGAGCGAGCCGGATCGCGAGAAGGCCGGCGGAGCGGTATCGGGCGGGTTCCTTCTGGACCTGGAGGCATTCCTGCGCCGCAACCGGCCGCCGGCGAAAGCGCTGCTGGTGGGCATGATCATGATGCGACGGCGCGAGTTCATTCAAGCCCGCTACGGCATCAGCGTCCTGAATAACCTGCAACTCCTGTATGAGCAGCACCTGGTTACCAGCCTGCCGGTGTGCTTCGACGTGTTCGCAACCCGGGAACTGGGTTACGTGGTGGTGGCGGAGGCGGTGGCGGGGAACAAGGCGCTGCCAGACCTCAAGCGCCTGGTGGGCAGCTCCCACATCATGCCGGTGGAGGCGCCGGGCCGGACGGCTCTGGTGAATCTTACGGTGGATTTGAAGATCTTCACCAGCACCCCGGATGAGGATGTGTCCGAGATCGCGCGACAGTTAACCCAGGCGTGCCGCGAGTCAGACTCCGGCGTCCGGCTGGCTTGAGGCGAGAAAGCGTTCGATCTCAGCCGACAGCAGGCTTCGCGCCGCTTTCGCCGGAAAATGCTTACCGGGCAGGGTCACCACCCGCGCCCGCTCGCCGAAGACCCGCGCCACCTTCGCCTTGGCCTTCGCGTAAGGGAAGAAGCAATCGTCTTCGGCCAGGAAGCACAGCACGGGCGCGGTGAACTTCACCAGATGGCGTTTGAAGAAGAGTCCGGGAGGCGCCGAGGGGAGCGGGAGATGCTCGATCGCCGCGCCGTACAACTCCAGGATGTGGTGTTCCAGGTCCACGCCGATGGGGTCCATGGCCTCCCGCAGGGTGCGCTCCCCGGGGGCCTGGCGGTAACGCAGAAACGGAACCAGCAGTCGCGACGCAAGCCGCCAGGGCCAGTCGACGACAAGCCCGGCAGGGACGATCAACACCGCTTTGTCGATGCGAGCAGGGCTCCAGGCGGCAAGATCCAGCAGGATGGCGCCGCCGTAGGAGACGCCCGCCATGGTGGCGCGCTCGATGCCCAGGCCGTCCAGAACATCTTCAGCCCAGCGTCCGTACGCTTGGCCGAACGGGAGGAGGCGGGCCGGGTCGCTGCGTCCGAATTGTCCAGGGGTGTCGGCGACGTAGATGCGGTGGCGGAGCGCGAGGTCGCGGAACAGCTCCAGATGGAAGGGCCCGCTGAACTGGGCCCCGTGCCAGGTGACCAGCGGCGGGGCGTCCTGGGGTCCGATGGCGAGCACGTGGGCGTTGCCGTAACGGGTGGAAACGAAGCGGCTGTCGGCGGCCATGCCGAGGCGGCGCAGTTGGTCGTCATAAAGCTGCTGAATGTGCTGCCGGCCGGCGGGAGTGCGGTACATGCTTCCTGATTCCAGGATAGCGGCGGCGGGATCGTGATAGCATCTTGCACATTCCGGATCTGCAAAGCACCATAGAATACCTGGACGCCTGCGGGCGCGAACTGCTGGAGGAGTTGCGGCGGTGCGAGCCGGTGCTAAACCGGCGCGCGGAACCCGGGGCATGGTCGCCGGCGGCGGTCGCGATGCACCTGATCCGCACCGAGACGGCGATGTACCCACTTTTCGCCGTGGTGCCGAAGCTCGCGCGCTGGCCGGCGCTGCTGCAGGTGATGGACGCGATGAACCGGCGGCTGTGGCTGGCGATGGGGATGCGAACGGTGGAAGGCGTCGCAGGCAGGGTCACGGCGGCGAACCCCACGGCGGGACGATTCATGGCGCCGAGCTTCCTCAGGCCGGGAAGCCGCAAATACCGCCTGGAGCGTCTGCTCGCGAGAAGGCGTGCCATGCGGGAGAAGACGCTGCGGGCGGTGCGAAACGCCGATCCGGCCGTGCTGGCGCGGATCACCTGGTCGCATCCGCTATTGGGACCGTACACGCTGCTCGAGTTCGTCGAATTTCTGGGCGTGCATGAGCAACACCATCTGCCGCAGATCCGGCGGATGCGGGAGGCGGCCGGAATTTCGTAGCGATACAATAGGACCTAAGCTTATGACCAACCGATTTGCCATTGCCGCGCTGACCTCCGGGCTGTTGTTGTCGCTGGGTTTCGGACAGGAAGCACAGAAGAAGGAATCCAAACCGGCGCCGGCCGCGAAGCAGGGCGCGATCCTGCAGCCGCAGATGACGGTGGAGACCGGCAGCTACAAGGCGCCGCACGGGAAGATGGGAGAAAAGCCGCAGCAGCCGTGGTCGGCGACCACGTTTGGCGCGGCGGTGGACGGCAAGCCGAACGAAGGCGCGAAGATCGTGACCCATGTGGGCGAGATCGTGGATTTCTCCTGCTACATGCAGATCGGCAAGCACGGCGAGAAGCATCGGTCCTGCGCGCAGAAGTGCTTCCAGAACGGACAGCCGATCGGGCTACTGACCGCGAACGGCGATCTGTACATGCTGATGGAGGAAGAGCACGATCCGCGGCGCGACGGCCAGACCAACTTCCGTCAGGCGGCCATCGACCACGCCAGCCACATCATGGAAGTGACGGGCACGGAGTGGAATTGGCGGGGATACAAGGCGCTGTTCGTCCACGGGTATCTAAAGAAGTAGCACGCGGCCATGCGCGGAATCTTCATCGCATTCCTGTTGGGGCTCGCGGTCGCCTCGGCCGATGAGCCGAAGGTTCCCCTGGGACTGCTGCCGCTGATTTTCCCGGCGGATAATCCATATACGGCGGAGAAGGTGGAATTGGGCCGGGCGCTGTTCTACGACACGCGATTGTCGGTGGACAGCAAGGTTTCCTGCGCCAACTGCCACATGCCGAAGTTCGCCTTTGGCGACGGGCTGATCGTTTCCGAGGGATTCCAGGGCATGACCGGGCGGCGGAACGCGCCGACGGTGATCAATCGCGCCTACTCGCTCGCGCAGTTTTGGGATGGACGGGCGGCGACGCTGGAAGAGCAGGTAAAGGGCCCGATCGAGAATCCGGTGGAGATGAATCACAGCCACGATGGGGCCATCCGGCGGCTGCGCGCGGTGCCGGGATATGTGGCCTGGTTTGAAAAGGTGTTCGGCACGCGCGAGTTCACCATCGACCACGTGGCCAAGGCGGTGGCGACCTTCGAGCGCACCATTCTCTCTGGCAACTCGCCGTACGACCGGTACAAAGCGGGTGACGTAAAGGCCATGACCTCGTCCCAGATTCGCGGCATGAAGCTTTTCTTCGGCAAGGCGAAATGCGATGAGTGCCATGAGGGAGTCAACTTCACTTCCAACGCGTTCCACAACCTGGGAGTCGGCGCGGACAAGAAGGAACCCGACGAAGGCCGTTTCGAGGTCACCAAGGATCCGAAGGACTGGGGAGCGTTCAAGACGCCGACGTTGCGGGAGATCGCGCGCACGGCGCCCTATATGCATGACGGCAGCCTGAAGACGCTGGAAGAAGTGGTGGACTTCTATGATCGCGGCGGGATCGCCAACAAGAACAAGGATGTAAAGATCTTTCCGCTGCGTTTGTCGCCCCGCGAAAAGAAGGATCTGGTGGAATTCATGAAAGCGTTGAGTGGCGAAGGCTGGCAGCACGCCAGCGCTCCGGACACGCTGCCGTAGTCAACGGCAAGGCCTTTACTGCCGAGCTTGCAACCTTTCGTTATCCGCGAAAGCGTCGAGCTGCCGCCGAGCACAACCTTCCTCTTCGCAGTTTGACTTCTGGGCTGTACGCTGGCCTGACGCCGGAAGTGGCTTGAGAGCGATACTCAACTCGTTTGCCGGAGAGCAATCCAGAATCCGTATTCGCCAAGAAGCATACTACTAGCACTCCGTCCCACTGGGAACGGACTCGGAAGCGGTTATCCCGGCTCGCAAGGTCCACGGGCGACGGGTCGCAGGCGACGGCGTTGGCCAGCGAGGGACGAATCCCTTTATGTTGGCAACGACGTTCCCACAAGGTCCGCTGGCTGATCGGCCAGTTCATTCGCACCAATGTGGTAAAACGTGTCATGCCGAATTTCCTGCTGCTTCTGCTCGCTCCGCTGGCTGTGGCGGCTGTTTTTCCGCCGGAGGAGTTTGCCGCCCGGCGCGCGAAGGTGTTCGATCAGATCGGGAATAACGCCGTCGCGATCGTCCAGGCCGCGGCTCTGCCCGAAGGATTTGGCGTTTTCCGGCAAGCCAATGATTTCTACTACCTGACTGGAATTGAGACGCCGCACTCCTATGTGATGCTCGATGGCCGGTCTCGCCGGACTACGCTGTTTCTGCCGCACCGGGACGAAGCTCGCGACCGCAACCAGGGCAAGACGCTTGCCGCCGAGGACTCAGCCGAAGTCCGGAAACTGAGCGGCGCCGATGCGGTCTTCGGCGTCGAGATGCTCTCGGTGCAGCTTGCAGGAATGCAGATCCGCCTTCCCGCGCCGGTGGTTTACGTGCCCACCGGACCGCTGCAAGGCGTGATGGGCAGCCGGGATGAGGCCCTCCGCGCGCACGCCGATGTCGCCGCTGACCCGTGGGATGGCCGCCTTTCCCGTTCGGCGCAATTCATTGCCTTGCTGAGGAACCGCTTCCCTTCCCTGGACCTGCGCGACCTGTCGCCGTTCCTGGATGAGCTCCGGCTGGTAAAGAGCCCGCGCGAGATCAGCCTGATCCGCGAGGCCTCGCGGATCGCCGGGCTCGGCATTCTGGAAGCCATCAAGCGCACCAAGGAGGGCGCCTTCGAGTACGAGCTCGACGCCGCCGCGCGCTATGTGTTCCTGGCGAACGGCGCGAGGTTCGAAGGCTACCCGTCCATCACCGCCGGCGGCGTGAATGCCTACATGGGGCACTACATGGCCAATTCCAACCGATTGAAGGACGGCGATATGGTCCTGATGGACTACGCGCCCGACTACCGCTACTACACCAGCGACGTCACCCGGAACTGGCCGGTCAACGGCAAGTACACAAAAGACCAGCGCGAGCTGAGCGAGTTCATCCTCGCCTATCGCGATGCCCTGCTGGAACGGATCCGGCCGGGGGTGACGGCGGACCAGGTGATGGACAGCGCGCGCGACAAAATGGCCCCGCTGGTGGGGAAACTCGCCGTGTCCAAGGAAATCTACCGCGAAGCCGCGCGGGGAATGCTCACCTTCCGCGGACACCTGTCACACCCGGTCGGCATGACTGTCCATGACGTCGGCAACTACCGAAAAGCCCCGCTGGTGGCAGGCCAGGTGTTCTCGATCGATCCCATGCTGTGGATCCACGAGGAGCGTCTCTACATGCGCATCGAGGACGTGGTTGTGGTGACTGCCGACGGTGTTGAAAACTTCACGAGCTTTTTGCCCGCGTCGCCGGGCGAGATCGAGAAGCTGATGAGGGATCGCGTGAAATGAGAAGGCTGTTTCTACTGTCAGCGGCCGCGGTGGTGTGGTTGGCTGCCGCGCCGCGTCCAGGCGCGTTCAGCCGGGGATACGACGTGGAGCGATATCGTATCGAGCTGAGCTTCGACGAAGCCACCCATTCCTTTCAGGGCACAACCAGAATTTCGCTGCGTCCAGTCCTTGACGGCTTCACGGACTGTGAACTCGACGCCGAGACCTTCCGCGTCACCTCGGTCCGCGATAGCCGGGGCAAACTTCGCTTCCAACAGCCGCGCGGCAAGCTGATCGTCCATCTGCGGCGGCCGCACCATCGGGGTGAAAAAGTGGTGTTCACGGTCGCTTATGAGGCGCGCCATGTGTCCGTAGACCCGCTCCAGTACGGTATGGCAAAGGGCTACGACCTTGGGCTCAGCTTCAAGGATGAATCGCCGGATCACCCCAGGCTGATCAACACGCTCTCGTTCCCAGAGGGCGCGCGGCATTGGTTCCCCTGCAACGATCACCCCGCCGACAAAGCGGCTTCGGAGATCATTGCCACCGTACGAGAGGGCGATCAGGCGATTTCCAACGGCAGGCTGGTTTCCGCCACCAAGAACGCTGCCGGAACGCGCTTCCAGTGGGTGCAGGAGAAGCCCCACTCCACTTATCTGTTCGTGCTGGCCGCGGGTCCATACGTGCGGGTGCCGGACACCAGCGGCGCATCGCCGGTGAACTTCTGGGTTTATCCCAAGGACAAGGCCGATGCCGTGCGCGCCTTCGGGCGCACCCGCGAAATCCTCAGGTTCTTCGAGCGCGAGTACGGCGTGCCGTTCCCCTGGGACAAATACGACCAGATCACCATCCCAGGCATTGGCGGCGGCGCGGAGAGCACCTCGGCGACCGTTATCGGCGACGTGCAGATTCACGATGAAAAAGCTGAAAAGGACTTCCCCACGCATTGGCTGGTGGCGCACGAAGCAGCGCATCAATGGTGGGGCGACCTCGTCACCATGCGCGACTGGGGCGAAGCCTGGATCAACGAGAGCTTCGCCACTTATGGCGAGTACCTGTACTCGAAGCACTCGCTCGGAGAGGACGAGGGTGCGCTCAACCTGATGGAGAAGCGCGGTGTTTATCTGGAAGAGGCCCGTACCAAGCACTCGCGCCCTCTCGTGTGGGATGGCTGGCAAACGCCGAACCAGAACTTCGACCGTCACAGTTACCAGAAAGGCGCCGCCGTGCTGCACATGCTGCGGTGGATCATGGGCGATGACCCGTTCCGAAATGCAGTCCAGCGGCTGCTTGAGAAGCACGCCTACTCCACGGCGGGCGCGAGAGACTTCCTCGCGGCGATTCGCGAGTCCACGGGACAGCGGCTCGACAAGTTCTTCGACCAGTGGATTTATCGCGCGGGGCACCCCGTTCTCGATGTCTCCTGGGAATGGGTGGAGTCCACGAAAGTTGCCCGGCTGAAGGTCCTGCAGCGGCAAGCTCCAGTGTTTGAGACGCCGGTGGACGTTGGGATCGTCACCGCGGGCGGACGCAAGGTCCACCGCCTGCGCATCGACGCGAAAGAAGAGCAATCGTTCGAAATTGCCTGCGATTCGAAACCACTGCTTGTCCGCTTCGACGAAGGCGACCACCTGCTGATGGAACTCCGCTTTGAGAAGAGCGTGGACGAGCTTGTTTTCCAATTGCAGCATGACGATGCCTTGGGACGGCTGTGGGCCGCGCGCCAACTCGGCAATCGAGGCGCGGAAGCCGCGCTCCGCAAAGCCGCTCGCGAGGATGGCTTCTGGGCGGTGC
>CAYOQB010000027.1:0-39777 GCA_964406035.1 uncultured Solibacteraceae bacterium
GGCACTACGGGGCACAAGGAAGGCGTTGCCGATGGGCGCTCGCGGTAGTGCCGCGATTACGCGGAGCGCGAAGTTTGGGACTTGGCGGGCCTGAAGGCGGCACTACGATCAGTACAGTTCGGGGCTGCGTGGAGTGGTTGGGGAATGCTGCCAGTTGCGTGTGCGATGCGGGTTGATTCGGCGGGGTCTGCTATAGCGATCGCACGGCGTCCTCGACTTCGCGGGCGAGCGCGGCGTAGTTGTCGCCGCGCAGCAGGATCGGTTTGCCGAAGCGGATGCGGACACGGCCGGGGCGGGCCATCTTCCAGGTGCGGTGGAGGACGCGATCGAAGCCTTCGATGCGGATGGGCACCACGGGCACGTCGAGTTTCGCCGCCATCATGCCGACGCCGGCGCGGAAGGGGCGGATCTCGCCGGTTTCGGTGTGCTGGCCTTCGGGGAAGATGAGGATGGAGTAGCCTTCGCTGACCAGGTCGCCCGCATAACGGAGCGCGTCGGCCTGTCCGGATTGCTTTTGCGGCAGCGCGAAGGCATGGAAGACCAGAGTGGACAGGTAGTACGCGAGGCTATTGCGCAGCCGCTTGGCGAGGCTGAATCCAGCGGGATCGAAGTGCGCCTCGAAGAAGTTTTTCGACATGGTGGGCACGACGCGGTAGCGGTAGGAGACCGGCAGCGCGAGCATGATGGCGGGCGTGTCCATGTAGCTCTGGTGGTTGGGCGCGAAGATGACGGGTCCGCGCAGATCGCGCAGGTGCTCGCGGCCTTCGACCTTGGCCCAGGCGAACAGGCGGGTGAGCGAGAAGACCACGACGGGGAGGAAGGCGCGGCGGAAGGCTCGCGCCCACCAGGAGCGGGCCCAATGGGGCCAATCCTGCGGCTCCAGAGTTTCTTCCGCGGATTTGCTGACCTTGGGGGCGGCAAGGTCGGCGACGGTGCGGGCGGAGGACATCTGGCTTTCATCGAGGTCGAGGGCGACCATCAACTCCACGCGCTCGAGCGAGGACAGGCCGAGCTCGTCAAGTGAGGTGGAGGGAGTGATGGCGCGTCCGGCGGCGAGTTTGGCGAGCACCTTTTCGGCGTCGCTGCCTGCGCGGCGGACTTCGGGCGCGGCGCCTCCCTCCTCCACCCACTTGAGGATTTCGCCGCGCTTCAGCTTGGCGGTGCCTTCGGTGCGCGGGAGCGACTCCGCGGTCCAGACGGAAAAGCCGCGGATCTTCTGGTGATCCTCGAGGTTCTGGTTGGCCTGGCGGATGACGGACTGGGGGTCAATGCCGGGTTCGAGCAGCAGGACGGCGTGGACGCGGTCGCGGCCGACGGCGGCGGAATCGCGAACGCCGGGCAGCCGGTTCAGGACCTGCTCGACGTCTTCCGGGAAGATGTTGAGGCCCTCCGGGGTGACGATCATCTCCTTCTTGCGGCCGCGAACGTGGAGGCGGCCTTCGGAATCAAAGCCGCCGATGTCGCCGGTGTGGAGCCACCGCTCGCCGGAGGAGTTTGTTTCAAAAGCACCGGTTTCGGCCTGCTGGCCGTAGTAGCCCATGGTGACGTTTTCGCCGCGAACCAGGATCTCGCCGTCCTCCGCGATCTTCACCTCCACACCGGCGATGGGTTTGCCGACGGTGCCTTTGCGGGCATGCAGCGGATGGTTCAGGGTGACGATGGGCGCGGTTTCCGTGAGGCCGTAGCCCTGGATCACCAGGAAGCCGAGCTTGGAGAAGAATTCCTCCAGATCCGGGGGAAGCGGCGCGGCGCCCACGATGAAGGCCCAGAACTTCCAACCAAAGAGGTTGTGGATGTGGCGGTAATGCCACCAGCGCTGCCACCACTTCAGGCCGGGGGGCGCGGGGTTGGCGAGGGAGGGATCGAGTTGCAGAAGGTGCTCGCGCAGGACCTCGAGGATCTTGGGGACGGCGACCAGAAGAGAGATGCGGCGGTTTTTGATCTGACGGACGATCTCGCGAGGGTTGTAGCCGTGGAGGAAGATGACCGTGCCTTCGAGCATGGGCGGGATGAAGGCGGCCATGGCTTGTCCGAAGAGGTGGCTCAGGGGAAGCAGGTTGAGAAAGCGGATGGGGGAGAACGGCCGGGCGTACTTGCGGTACTTCGCGACTTCGTTTTCCACAGGAACGATGTTGGCGAGCACGTTGCGGTGGGTGATGGTGACGCCTTTGGGCTGTGAGGTCGCGCCGGAGGTGAAGATGATCTCCGCGAGCTCGTCGCGCGAGGCGTTGGCGCGAATTTCCAGGGGCGCAGGAGTCCAGTCCCAACCGTCGAGCTTCCAGAGGGGGATATCGATGGCGAGTTCGGGGACCTGCTCGCCCACAAGGACGGCCTTGGCGTGGACAATTTCGTGGACGCGAAGAAGCATGTCCGAGGAAGCGCGGTAGTCGATGGGGACGAGGGTGACGCCTTCGAGCAGGCAGCCCCAGAGGACGACGATCCATTCAGGGCGGTTCTCGCTCCAGAGGATCACCTTGTCGCCGGGGGCAATGGCGTGGTCGCGGAGGCGGCGGGCAAAGGCGGCGGCGGCGCCGGCTACCTGGGCGTAGGTATAGCGCCAGCTTCGAGCGCCGTCGTCATAGATGAGGAACTCCTTGGAGGATCGGGAATGATCGCGGAAGAAGTCGAGCAGCGTTTCGCGCCGCGGCATTACCCACCATTATGGGGCACGGAAGCAGAAAGCCGCCGGAATGTTCCGGCGGCATCTGGCTTTTGGAGAGTGGACGAAGGAGTCTAGATCATTTCGCGCTGCTTGATGACGGCTTTGCGCTCCTCCATCATTTTGTCCATGAGCTTGTCGGCGCTGGGGATCCTGGTCTTGATGTCCTCGACGGTGTAGTCGGAGGGGATCTCGAAGAGGCTGCGCAGCGGCTCCTGGCGGTTGATGTTGGTCAGGCGGTAGGTGGTTTCGCCGGTGCGGGGGTCGCTGGTCTTGCTCATGACGAGCAGACCGAGCTCCTTGGAGAACCAGCGTTCGGTGACGGTCTGGATTTCGCGCTCGTTGCCGATGGCGCCGGCGGGGAGCGTGATGGTGGTGCGGGTGCCTTCGGCCATGACACCTTCGATGTTGCGGGTGCCGAGGCTTTCCGACTTTACGTTATTGGAGGAGCCGTGAACACTGTCGTTGATGACGACCATGGATCCGCCGACACCTCCGGCGGC
This sequence comes from uncultured Solibacteraceae bacterium, assembly GCA_964406035.1. GTDB lineage: Bacteria > Acidobacteriota > Terriglobia > Bryobacterales > Bryobacteraceae > JAIEPW01. Next base: position 3,163 of record CAYOQB010000027.1, read on the forward strand.
GACGCCGCGTTCGAAGGTATGGACCTCGACACGCTGGCCGAGGGTGGCGGTGACACCGGCTTCGCGCTCCGCCTGCTTGCGCTGCTCACCCGACTTGGCGGGTTCGGCTGCCTTCCATTCCGCGGCGCGCTCGGCGGGATAGCTGAACATGCGAGCGGGGATCTTGTGGGCGACCTTCTTGTCCGGATCGAGGGTAAAGCTCATCTTGGCGACGGGATCGGTGATGGAGATGCTGCGATGGCTGGTTTCGCCGGTCTGCCAGGGTCCAATAGAGCGGAGGGATTGCTCGCGGCGTTCACGGCCTTCGCTGTCGCGATAGATGAGGGAGGTTTGCTTGCGGGTGATGCGGTTGCCGTCGGCGAGGGTCTGAACGGTTTCCGTGACCGCCTCGGCGGAGTAAGGAGCGCCTTTCATGGTGCGGCCGCCGATGCCGCCGGCGATGACCTCGAACATCATGTTGCCGGCGCCGGCGGAGCCGCGCTGGATGAGGACGTCGGCGGGCGCGGATTCGATCACCTGGACGCGCGGCCGGGTGGTAATGGTCTGGGCCTCGGCGGCTCCGGCGAGCGCGACGGCGGAACAGATCAGCAGTTTTTTCATGTGGTTTCGTCTCCTGGTTTCTATCGGTATTGAGCAGTGGTCACGAAACGGATCGCGCGTGCCGTTCCGTCTTCGCCGAGCAAAACATCGGCTTGAACGCGTTCCTCCATGCGGTCCGCCCGCACGGGGATTCCCATGGACAACAGCGAGGATCGCGGGATGCTGACGCGCACGAGCTGGGTGCGTTCGTTGCGATCGATGAATCCGGCGCCCAAGGGCAAAAATTCCGTGGTCAGAGTTTGCGCGGCGAGGGTTGCCTCGGGAGCAGCGGGCGCGCCCCTTCGCGGGAGCGGGCGCTGGACTCCGGAATCCTCAACAACGGTCTTCGGAGGCTCGACATTCGCGATCTGCGGCTGCGCCGGCTCAGGTTGCCGCGACGCAGGCGTCTCTTCGATGGCGGGCCGCAGCACGGGAGCGCCGGCGGTCTCGACACCGGGGCGCGAGGGCTCGGTGGCGATCATCACCAGCAGAACGGCGGCCGCGGCGGCTGCGGAAACGGCGAGCCAGATGCGGCGTCCGGCGGTGCGGTCACGGCGCACGGCGGCTTTGTTTTCGCGGAAGGCGGTTAACAGCCGCTGTTCCATCCCGGCGCTGGATTCGAACTCGCGGTCGTCCTCGGCCATCGCAGAGAGGGCTGTGGTGAGGCGCTGCTGTTGGTGGAGTAGCGCACCGCAGGCGCCGCAATTGTCGGCGTGTTGCAGACCGGCGGCATCGGCGAGCCCGTTGCGGCCCAGCTCCGCCACATTCGATTGGAATTCCGCGCAAGTCATATCGCTACCGCTCCTGCTTTCATCACCGGCGCACGAAATTTATCCGCCAGCAGCGTTCGCCCCCGGTTCAGGCGCGAACGAACGGTGCCGACCGGACAATCGAGCGCCGCCGCCGCATCCAAATAAGTCAAACCTTGCAATTCGCACAACACCAAGGCCTCGCGATAGACGGGAGGGAGGCTGAGGACCGCCCGCCGGACGGCGTTGATGGTTTCGCGGCGGGTCATTTCGTCCAGGACATTCTCGCGGGTGTCGGCCACGGGTTCGCCGGCGTCCAGTTCGGACCAGCTCTCGTTGCGAGCCTTTTCGAGGTGACGCCGGACCAGGTTTCGCGCGACTCCGAACAGGAAGCTGGCGACGCTGCCTTTGGCGGGATCGAAACGCGAGCCCTGGCGCATCAGCAGCATAAAGGTATCCTGGGTGATCTCCTCGGCGATTTCGACCGAGCCGGACATCTGCAAGGCGAACCGGTAAACGCCCCCCTGTCTGCGCCGGTAGAGAGCCGTGAAGGCAGTCTCGTCACCTTCGAGCATCCGACGCAGCAGGAGTTCGTCCGTCAGTTCAAGGGTCATCTTCAGATCAACCGACGATTCGGTCTGTCGTTGCCATGGATTCCGGGTTCGGGGAAGGAAAGTTCCAGAATCTTATATCCATTTTCTATCAGCTAGTTAGAGGGCGCCTCGCAGGGACCGCCGCAGCGGGCGTTGATCGCCAGGTGGAGCGTGGTGAGGTATTCGCCGGGAGTGACGCGGCGCGAACGCTTGGCGTGCCGGGACGGCTGCTGCATGTCGGTCTTGTGGGCGATGACCATATCGAGGCGGGGCAGAACGGTGATGAACTGCCCGCCGGCTCCCATCGCGGTGTAGGCGCGATAGAACGGACCGTCGGCCTGGGAGGCGTCCCATACCCACCACATATAGCCGTATCCCCAGCGGGTACCGCGAGCATCGGAGCGATTGGCGGGGGGGTTCATGTCGTGCACGGGGGTGATGAGGCTGGAAATGCGCCGGGCCCAATCGCGGGAAATCACCTGGGCGCCGTTCCAGTCTCCGGAGCGGAGCATCAACAGGCCGATTCTGGCCATGTCGCGGGTGGAGAAGTTGAAATGGTAGGCCATGTGTTGGGAGCGGGTGGAGTCGCCGTTTTTCTGATGGATGGAGCGGTCGAAGTCCTGGAGGCCGATTTTGCGGCCGATGTCGTCCTGGAAGGCGTCGTAGATGTCCTTGCCGGTGAGTTTCTCGAAGACAGCGCCGGCGGCGTTGAAGTCCCAGTTGTTATAGAGGAAGTAGGTTCCGGGCTGCTGGGAGCCGCGGGGCGGCGCGCTGGCGGTGTCATCGCCGGGGTTGGAAGCGGCGTGATAGATGCCGGAGCGGGCGCTGATCAGGTCCTCGATGGTGGCGGCGCGCTCGCGGGGCAGCAGTCCGCCGACGTCGTCGAGCCCGATCTGTTCCAGGGTTTTGTTGAGATCGATGGTTTTGTTTTCGATGTACTTGCCGTACATCATGGCGAGGACACTTTTGCGGCAACTGGCGATGTAGCTGACGTGCTTGAGGTCGCCGTATTCGAAGATGGGCCGGCCGCGGACGGTGACCATCAAGGCGGTGGTGTCGGTGGACTCGAGCCAGGCCTTGAGAGCGTTCAGGCGGGCGGTGGAATAGTTGAGAGATTCGGGCTTGACGGCGGGTTCCCAGGTTGCGCCGGGGAACACGGCGGGCGGCTGCGCCAGCAGGGAGAGAGCGAACAGGAGGACGAGGACCAAGGCTCGCGTGGGCATAGCAGATATTATGCGCGATCTGTGCATTGTCTTACGGTGTATTTGGGGTGGACGCACGGGGACGCTTGGCCGGGGCGTTCCGGCACGCTATCCTGTTAGTTTCTGAGGTTTTAACCATTGAGCCGCATCGCAGACGCATTTCGCAGTTTCTTTTCCATTCTCTTCGCCGGGACGCTGGCCGAGGATGTCGCCCAGCATTATGGATACGTGAAGCCGACGATCACCAAGCCGGAGGGTAAGCCCAAGCCGGAGCCTCCGAAGCTGGGTCCGAAGGAGGGGGCGCTGCAGTTGCTGGGGCTGCTGCAACGGGACGCTCGCTTTGTCGATTTTTTGATGGAGGACATCTCCGGATACGCGGACGATCAGGTGGGCGCGGCGGTGCGGCAGTTGCATGAGCAGAGCCGGGCAACGCTGGACCGGTATGTGAAGCTCGCGCCGGTGATCGACGGAGTGGAGAACACGTTCACCAAGCTCGATTCGGTGGATCCGAAGGCGGTGAAGCTGGTTGGCAACGTTCCGGCGAGCGGGAAGGCTCCCGGCGGGACGCTGGTACACCGGGGCTGGCGCGCGCAATCGGTGGATCTGCCGAATATTGCCGGCAGCGCCGAGATCGTTGCGCCGGCTGAGGTCCAGATCGATTAAATGGTGATCGGAATCGATCTCGGCACGACGAATTGCGCCCTGGCGGAAGCGCGCCCAGGGCAGCACCCGAACGATCCGGTGGAAGTGCGATTTCTGGACGTGCCGCAACTGGTGAATCCCGGCGAGGTGCGGGCGCAGCCGCTGTTGCCGTCGTTTCTGTACCTGGCGGGGCCCACGGATTTTCCGGCGGGATCGCTGGAGTTGCCGTGGGAGTCGGACGAACATGCGGTGGTCGGCGAGCTGGCGCAGAAGCGCGGCGCGGAGAATGCAACACGGCTGGTGGCGTCGGCCAAGAGCTGGCTGAGCCATAGCGGAGTGAATCGGACCGCGGCGATCCTACCTGCGGCGGCTCCGGAAGGGGTTGCGCGGGTGTCGCCGGTGGAGGCGTCGCGGCGGTACCTGGAGCATCTGCGGCGCGCCTGGAATCACCTGAATCCGGAGAGCCGGTTCGAGGATCAGCAGGTGTTGATCACGGTGCCGGCATCGTTCGATGCGGTGGCTCGCGAGCTGACACAGGAAGCGGCGGAGGCGGCGGGATATCGCAACGTGATTCTGCTGGAGGAGCCGCAGGCGGCGTTTTACGCCTGGATCGAGCGGCATCCGGACTGGCGGGAGCGGGTGCAGCCGGGCGATTTGATTCTGGTGGTGGATATCGGCGGGGGGACGACCGATTTCACGCTGATCGCGGTGACGGAGCGCGAAGGCGAGTTGAGCCTGGAACGCGTGGCGGTCGGCGATCACATCCTGCTGGGCGGAGATAACATCGACCTGGCGCTGGCGCGTCACGTGGAAGCGGAGCTCGCGGCGAAGAGGACGCGGCTGGATGCGATGCAGTTGAACGCTTTGTGGCAGCAATGCCGGGCGGCGAAGGAGAAGCTGCTGGAGGCGGGATCGGCGGCGGACGCCGAGCATCCGGTGACGATTCTGGGCCGCGGCACGGGGCTGGTAGGCGGCACGATCCGGGCATCGTTGCGGCGAGCCGATGTAGAGGCGGTGATCCTGGATGGTTTCCTGCCTAAGGTCAGCAGCCAGGAGATGCCGGAGCGGCGGCGCGGGGGATTGCTGGAGGAGGGGCTGCCATACGCGGCGGACGCAGCGATCACGCGTCATCTGGCTCGGTTCCTGCGGCAGCAGGCGGCGCATGCCGAGCACGGATCGGTGCGGCGGTCGCCGAGCGGTCTGGCCGCTCCGACGCATGTACTGTTCAACGGCGGCGTGTTGCGCGCGGATCTGGTGCGGGATCGCATTGTCGAAGTGCTGAACGGCTGGCTGCGCGAGGAAGGGATGGCCGAGGCGGCGATCCTGACCGGCGAGGATCTGACCCATGCGGTGGCTCGCGGGGCGGCGTATTACGGTCTTGCACGGCAGGGGCGGGGGGTGCGGATCCGTGGAGGCGTGCCGCGGACGTACTACATCGGGGTAGAGTCGGCGATGCCCGCGGTCCCCGGGATGCGGCCTCCATTGAAGGCTCTGGCGGTGGCGCCGTTCGGGATGGAGGAAGGCACCAGCGTGGCGATCCCGAACCGGCAGTTCCGGCTGGTGGTGGGAGAGCCGGCGCAGTTCCGGTTCCTGGTTTCCAGCGTGCGGAAGAATGATGAAGCGGGCGTTTTGATCGAAGATCTGGATGAGGATCTGGAGGAGTTGTCGCCGATCGAAGTTACGCTGGAGGGAGCGGCCGGCGAGACGGTTCCGGTGACTCTGGAGGCGAATGTCACCGAGACCGGCTTGCTGCAGTTGTGGTGCGTCGCCGCGGACGCGCCGCGAACGGGCGGTAAGAAGGGCGCCCCTCAAGCCCGCAGATGGAAACTCGAGTTCAATGTCCGGAGCGCCAGTAAATAGATGAACGTCGGCATCGACCTGGGCACTACCAATTCCGCGCTGTCGTACATCGATGCGGCGGAAGCCTCGGAAGCGGATTTTCCTCCCATACACGTTTTGCCGATCCCGCAGTATGTCGCGCCGGGGCAGATGGAGGAGCGGCGTACGCTGCCTTCGTTTTTGTACTTGGGGGATCAGGAATACGTCGGCGTGTACGCGCGCGAGCAAGGCGCGCTGGTTCCGACCAAGACGGTGCACTCCGCCAAGAGCTGGCTGTCGAATCCCGAGGTAGACCGGACGGCGAAGATCCTGCCGTGGGATGCGCAGGAAGGCGGCCGCGTGTTGTCGCCGGTGGAGGTGAGCGCGCGGATCCTGGGCCATCTGGCGTCGGCGTATCAGACGCGGATGGGATCGCCGCTGGCGGGCGAGAACGTCGTGCTAACCGTTCCGGCGAGCTTCGATGAAGAGGCGCGCGAACTGACCGTGGCAGCGGCGCGGCAGGCGGGGATCGAGAACCTGACGCTGCTGGAGGAACCGGCGGCGGCGTTTTATTCGTGGATCGCGAATGACCTGGCGCGATCGCAGAAGGCACTGTACGACGGGCAGACGGTGCTGGTGTGCGATGTCGGCGGCGGAACCAGCGACTTCACGCTGATTCAGGTGCGGCGGGAGGGAGACAAAGTCGATTTCACGCGCACGGCGGTGGGCAAGCATCTGCTGCTGGGTGGAGACAACCTGGACCTGACCATCGCCTGGCTGGTGGAATCGAAGCTGAACAAGCCTTTGTCGCTACGGCAGCGCAGTGCGCTGCGGCGGCAATGCGCGTCGGCGAAGGAACGGCTGCTGGGCGAGTCCGGGATCGACAAGGTGGAGATCACGGTACTGGGGGCGGGCACGTCGCTGATCGGCGGGACCTTGAAGACCGAAGTCCTGCGCGAAGAGGTGCTGGAGCTGGCGCTGGACGGCTTTCTGCCCTTCTGCGGATTCGAGGACAAGCCCAAGGAAGAGGACCGGTCGCTGTTCCGCGAGTTGGGGTTGCCCTATGTGTCGGACCCGGCGGTGACGCGGCACCTGGCGACCTTTCTTCATGGGGCGAATGCGAAGCCGGACGCAATTCTGTTCAACGGCGGTTTCTTCATCCCAGAGATCCTGCGGCAGCGCGTAGCCGATGTTATTGAGCATTGGGTCGGCAAGCGTCCGGTGATTTTTGAGAACCGCGACTTGGATCTGGCGGTGTCGGTGGGGGCGGCGTATTACGCCTACGTGCGGTCCACGGGCGCGGGGCTGCTGGTGCGGGGCGGGTTGCCGCGGACGTATTTCATCGGGCTGGGAAGCGCCGGAGAGAAACTGCGAACGGTGTGCCTGGTTCCGCGAGGCGCGGAGGAAGGCGCGACGTTCGAGGTGGATCGCAATTTGGAACTGATCGCGAACAAGCCGGTGTCGTTCCGCCTGTACAGCTCCTTGTCGCGTCCGGACGATCTGGTGGGCGACGTCGTGGATTTCGCACCCGAGGCCGCGGCGGAGTTGCATCCGCACGCGCCCCTGAACGCGGTGCTGCGCTTCGGAAAGACAGGCGAGCGGCAGGTCCCGGTGAAGCTGGGCGCGCGCCTGACCGAAGTGGGCACGCTCGATATCTGGGTGGATTCCAAGATCAGCGAGAACCGCTGGCGGCTGCAATTCGAATTGAGGAAGCAGGCATCCGCGCCGGCGCTGCAAAAGCCGGCGGCGGTGTTGAGCGATGACGCGGTAGGGAACGCCACGCGGCTGATCGAGGAGACGTTCCGGGGGTTGTCGCTGCCGCCCGCGGAGCTGCCGTCGCGTCTGGAGCAAGCGCTGGGGTTGGGACGCAACTCCTGGCCGCTGTCGGCGATCCGGCGCATGGGGGAGACGCTGCTGGAGAACGCGGAGGGCCGCAAGGCGGGAGCGGCTTTCGAGCAGCGCTGGTTGAATCTGACCGGCTTCTGCCTGCGTCCGGGATTCGGATTTCCGGGGGACGATTTCCGGATCGAACGGGCGCGGCGCGTGTACGCCGAAGGGCTGGCCTTCGGGAATCAAGTGCAGAACGAAGTGGAATGGTGGATCTTCTGGGGCCGCGTGGCGGGAGGGCTGAATCGCAACCAGCAGACCGATATCTTCCAGAGGCTGTCGCCATTTCTGTTGCCGCGCAATCAGAAGAAGCCGCCTCGGGTGAACGAGAGCCTGCGGCGCGAGATGTGGCGCACGGCGAGCAGCCTGGAACTGCTGCCGGTGGCGACGAAGACGCAGTTGGGCGAGGAATTGATCGCGCGGGTGAAGAAGGGCGAGTTCGTGGATACGGCGCTGTGGTGCCTGTCGCGCCTGGGGGCGCGCAAGCTGTTCTACGGTCCGATCAACCAGGTAGTGCCGGCCTCGACAGCCGCCCGCTGGGTGGAGGCGCTGTTGAAGACACCTCGCGCGGAGGACGCGATCCTGGCGATCGCGCGGGTAACTGGGGATTCGACGCGTGATCTGGCTCCGGCAACGCTGGACCTGGTTCGCCGTGCGTTCCCGGATCGCGACCTGCACGCGGAGCCGTCGGGCGATGTGGCGGCGATGAACCGTATCTTCGGGGAAGAACTGCCAAGCGGGCTGATCTTCGCGGAGTCCTAGGATGGACGAGCGATCGCTGGTGGAGCGCCTGCGGCGCGATTCCGGCAGCCGCGGTCTTGTGCTGGGAATCGGCGACGATTGCGCGATCTACCGCCCAAAGGCCGGCGAGGACCTGGTGTTCACCTCCGATCTATTGATCGAGGATGTGCATTTCACGCGCGCGCTGTTCGGGCCCGAAGCGATTGGACACAAGGCGCTGGCGGTGAGCCTGAGCGACATCGCGGCGATGGGGGCTGTCCCGAAGTTCGCGCTGCTGTCCCTGGCGATTCCGGCGAACTGCGGCGAGCTGTGGATCAGGAGTTTCTTCCGCGGACTTCACAAGCTGGCGCGGCGGTTCGACACGACGCTGGCGGGCGGCGATCTCTCGCGCAGCGACAAAATCGTTTGCGATGTGACGGTGTGCGGCGCGGTGCGAAGGGGCCAGGCGTTGCGGCGGGATGGAGCTCGCGTTGGAGATGCGATCTTCGTGTCGGGTCCGTTGGGGAGACCGTGGCAGAAACATCAGAAGCCGGAGCCGCGGATCGAGTTTGGGCGGAGGCTGCGGGGGCGGGCGACGGCGTGCATGGACCTGAGCGACGGGCTGTCGCTGGACCTGCACCGGCTGTGCCTGGCGTCGGGCGTGGCGGCGGAGCTGGATCGCGTACCGGCACGGCGGGGCGCGACGCGGGAGCTGGCGCTGCATGGGGGCGAGGACTACGAGCTGTTATTCACGCTGCCGCCCGGCAAAGCTGCGCCCAAGGGTGCGCTGCGCATCGGTAGGATGGTGGAAGGCGAGCCGGGCAGCGTTCTGTTGGAAGGCGTCCCGCTGCCGCCGGGAGGGTACGACCATTTCCGCGGATCCGGCTCCGGTCATTGAGTTGATAGAAGCTTTCCGGCGATCGAAGGCGATGTTCGCCGCGGTGTCGCTGGGCGTGTTCGAAGGCAATCGCGACCTGGGCGTGGAAGGGGACCGCCTGCTGGATGCGTGCGTCTCGCTGGGCTTGCTGCGGCGGGAGGGCGAGGCGTACGTCAACACGCCGGTGAGCGAGGAGTATCTCACGGTGGGGAGCGCGAGAACGCTGGCGGGGTACGTCCTGTATTCGAATCGCGCACTGTATCCGATGTGGGCTCACCTGGAGGATGCGGTTCGGGAGGGCGGGCATCGCTGGAGCCAGACTTTCGGAAACGAGGGTCCGCTGTTCTCGGCGTTTTTCGCGACGCCGCAGGCCACGCGAACTTTTCTGCAGGGGATGCACGGGTTCGGGGTGTTGAGCTCGCCCGCCGTAGTGAGCGCGTTCGACCTGAGCGGCTTCCGGAGGCTGGTGGATCTCGGCGGGGGCACGGGGCACCTGGCGCACGCGGCGCGGGAGCGGTATCCGGGGTTGTCGGCGGCGGTGTTCGAGCTGCCAGGCGTGGTGGAAGTCGCGCGCGAACTGGCCCCTGCGGGAATCGAGTTCATCGCCGGCGATTTCTTTGAAGATGAGCTGCCGGAGGCGGACCTGTACGCGCTGGGCCAGATTCTGCACGACTGGGCGGAGGACAAAATCGCGCTGCTGTTGCGGCGAATCCAGGAGCGGCTTCCGGCGGGCGGCGGACTGCTGATCGCGGAACGGCTGCTGACGCCGGATGGGGTATCCGCGCACATGCAATCGCTGAACATGCTGGTGTGCACGGAGGGGAAGGAGCGGACTGGGGAAGAATACCGGACGCTGCTGGAAGCGGCGGGATTCCACGACGTGCGCTGGAAGGCGACAGGCACGATGCGGGACGCGGTGCTGGCGCGCAAGGCTTAGCGGACCAATTTGAGTGCGCGGCGGAACAATGCTTCGAAGGAATTGTCGTCGCCGCGCGCCTTCACGACGGCGGCTTCGGCTTGAGCTCGGGTGGAGCCGAAGTTCATCAAGGCGCTGATCACGTCCTCCTCGGCGGGGTTGAAGGCGCTCTTCGGTTTCTCCGCTGTTTTCGCGGCGGAGGCCGGGAGCAGGTCGAGCTTGTCGCGCAGCTCGACGATGAGGCGCTCGGCGGTTTTCTTGCCGATTCCGGGGATGCGCACGATTTGCTCGACGGCGCCGGAGCGGATGGCGCCGACCAGTTCCGCCGGAGGCAGGCCGCTGAGGGCGGTGATGGCGAGCTTGGGTCCGATGCCGGAGACGGAGATCAGTTTCTCGAACAGGAATTTCTCGTCGGCCGAGAGGAATCCGAACAACTGCAGGGCGTCCTCGCGAACGTTGGTATAGATGTGGAGCCGTGTTTCGCGCCCCGCTTCGGCAAGGGAGGCGAAGGTGGAAACGGAGATGGCGACATCGTAGCCGACGCCGCCGACATCGATGATGACCTGGTTGGGGTGTTTCTCCAGGATCAGGCCGCGGAGGAAAGCGATCATGAAGAGATCAGTATGACGCGCAAACGCGATAAATTGAAAGGGATGCTCCGCTGTTTTGTGCTTGTGCTTCCGCTGGCGCTGCTGGCGGGCGATCTGGAGAAGGCGCGGGACGCGCAGGACCGCGCGGCGCTGGCGCGGCTGATCGAGGGTCTCGGCGGGAAGGCGAAAGCCGCGCCGCGGAGCGCCGCCGCGCAATATCAACTGGCGTACGCGAACTCGCTGCTGGCGGAAGTCGCCATAGAGCAGCGGGACAAGGCGGCGGGAAAGAGCGCCGCGGAGGCAGGGATCGCGGCGGCGGAGAAGGCGGTGGCGCTGGACAGCGGGAACGCGGAATATCACCGGATGCTGGGCACGCTGTGCGGGCAGGTGATCCCGGCGAACGTGCTGGCGGGGCTGAAGTACGGGCGCTGCGCGCTGGAGAGCGTGAACAAGGCGATCGAGCTGAATCCCAAGGCCGGCGAGAACTTCCTGGCGCGGGGCGTGGGGAACTACTACCTGCCGGAGAGTTTCGGGGGCGGCGTGAACAAGGCGATCGGCGATATCGAGAAGGCGATCCAGCTAAACCCGAAATCGTCCGATGCTCACGTCTGGTATGGGGTGGCGCTGCGGAAGGCGAATCGCAACGGGGAGGCGCGGAAAGCTTTCGAGACGGCGCTGAAGCTGAATCCGGCGCGGGTGTGGGCCAAGCAGCAACTAGAGAAGACGCCGGCGCAGTAGGGGTTACTTGGCCAGATCGATGCCGAGCTTCTTGAGTTCCTCGGCATAGTAGCGGCGGTGGAGCAGATCGTACTCCTCGCCGCCCTCGGCGATGTCGCGCTTAATGGTGCGGATTTTCTGGCGCGCGGCCTTGTCCACGCGGTCCTCCATCTGCAGAACATCCGTGATCTGCTTCACAATCTCCAGGCGAACATCGTTGGGATCGCGCTTGAGGCGGACGCTGCGGGACTTGCGGAGGCTGGTGACGATCTTGTGTGAAATGTCGGTGACTTTGTCGCGCGACAGCTTCATGTTGTCGCCGGAGTCGCGTCCAGAGGCGCGGATCACCTTGCGCTGGCTGATCAGGGTGTTCTTGATGCGGCGGAACATCTCCTGGTAGCTGACGCCTTCCTTGCGCATGTACTCGCTGTACTGGCTGAGAAGCTCGCGGACTTCGTCATTGAGCTGATCCTCGACGGCGAGTTCTTCCTCGATCAGCATGGCGATGGAGTCGGCGGTTCCATTGACGTCACTGGTCTCGACGACCTGAGGCGTCAGCCGCTTCACCAACTGGCGGGACAGATATCCTATGAACTCTCTGGGGAGCAGCATCCTGTTTCGGGTGAAAACAAGTTCAGGAATCAGTGTATCGGGCTGCTTTCGCCAGTGTCAATTTTCGGAGTCGCCGCGGTGGCGTTCGAGGAAGTCCTCATCGATGGGTTTGCGGCCGGCGAAACCCTCGTCGACGCCGTGCCAGAACTCGATGGCGGGCTCGCCCAGACGCCAGCAGAGGTAGACATCATGACCGGCGAAGCTGGTGAGGAAGTCGATCAACCCGAGGTCGAGGTCCTTGATGAAGCAGCCGAGTTCATGGATCTGCTCGACGGCGTCCTTGAGGCCGGCGGCGGAGGTATCGCGTTGCGCGCGCAGGGCCAGGACCTCACCCGGGTGGACGCGGGTGCCGCCCATCATGTGGATGCGGTGGGTGGCGCGGCTGAGTTCGGTTTCGGCCGCCTGGTGGTCGTTTTTCATGCGGATGGCGAGCCGCAGCTTCTCTTCGATTTCCGGAAGGAGCTGCTCGGCCTCGGCAACAGTGAAGCGGCGCGACATTAACCAACGAAGTATAGCAGTGTACAATCAGTCACTCTATGCGTTCTCTCTGCTTTTTGCTGGCGGCGGCGGCGTTTGCCGCGGATCACAAGCTGGATGCCACGCCCGGGAATATCGCGTGGGGGCACTACTTCGCCGGAACCAAGCCGGTGCTGCGGGTGCGATCGGGAGACACGGTGGCGATGCGCACGGTGTCGGGCAGCCCGGCGCGGCTGGAGCAAGCGGGCCTGGCGCCGGCGCGGATCCAGCCGGAGCTGCGGGCGGTGAGCGAACAGGTAAAGGATCGCGGACCGGGAGGTCATCTGCTGACCGGGCCTGTGTATATCGAGGAAGCCGAGCCGGGCGACGTGCTGGAGGTGCGCATTCTGGAGATCACGCTGCCGGTGGATTACGCGTACACGGTGTTCCGTCCGGGCGCGGGATTTCTGCCGGATGAATACCCGTACTACCGGATGAAGGTGATCCCGCTGGACCGCGAGAAAAATGTCGCGCGGTTCGCGGAGGGAGTGAACGTACCGCTGGCGCCGTTCTTCGGGTCAATGGGCGTCGCGCCGCCGGAGGCAAACGGGCGGATTGATTCCGCGCCGCCGTGGATGCACGCAGGCAACCTGGACAACAAGCGGCTGGTGGCGGGAACGCGGCTGCTGATCCCGGTGCATGTGAAGGGAGCTTTGTTCCAGGCGGGCGACGGTCACGCGGCGCAGGGCGACGGCGAAGTGTGCATTACGGCGCTGGAGACATCGCTGGACGGCCGGTTCCAGTTCTTGGTGCACAAGAACAAGCGGCTGCGCTGGCCGCGCGCGGAGACGCCGACGCACTACATCGCAATGGGCCTGCACACGGATCTGACGGAGGCAACGAAGCTGGCGGTGCGGGAGGCGATCGACTTCCTGGTGACGGAGAAAGGCATCAGCAGGGACGACGCGTACATGCTGACCAGCGTCGCGGTGGACCTGGCGATCACGCAACTGGTGGACGGGACCAAGGGTGTGCACGCGATGATTCCGAAGTCGCTATTCGCCAAGTGACGCAGACCCGCGCGATGTTTCTGGGCATCGCCGCCGGCGCGGCGGCGGGCTGGTGGTTCCCGGAGTGGAGCCGGAGCCTGGCTCCGGTGAGCAACATATTCCTGCGGCTGATTCAGTCGATCGTGGCGCCGCTGCTGTTTTCGGTGCTGGTGTCGGGCCTGGCGAAGGCGGGCAGCCTGCGGGAGATGGGCCGCGTGGGATTGAAGTCGGTGGTGTACTTCGAAGTGGTCACCACGGCGGCGCTGCTGATCGGCTGGGGTTTCGCGACGTTGTTTGAACCGGGCGCGGGGGTGGCGATCGGAGGCGAGCCGGTGACGGCGCCGCGGGCGAGCGCGGGGGCGGCCCTGGAGAACGCGGTTCCGGCCAGCATCTTCGAGGCGATGGCCACGGGCAACGTGCTGCAGATCGTGGTGTTCTCGTTTCTGTTCGGCGCGGCGGCGAACGCGATCGGGGATCGCGCGCGGCCGGTGGTGGCATTCGCCGAAGCGCTGGCGGACCTCTCGTTCCAGTACATGCGGTTCGTAATGTGGATAGCGCCGCTGGGGGTAGCGGCGGCGCTGGCGTCCACTCTGGGATCGAGCGGGCGGGGCGCGCTGGCGGGATTGGGCAGGTTCGTGGCGGTGTCCTACCTGGCGCAGATCTTCTTCATCGTGGTGGTGTTGGGCGGGCTGTTGATCCTGGCGCGCACGCCATGGCGGCGCTTCTGGAAGTGCGTCCGCGAGCCCTTCGTGATCGCGTTCGCCACCACGTCCAGCGGCGCGGCGCTGCCCAAGGCGTTCGAGAACCTGGAGACGTTCGGCGTGCCGCGGCGGATCCTGAGCGTCGCCTTGCCGCTGGGGCTCAGCTTCAACCTGGATGGATCGGTGATCCACTTGGCGCTGGCGGCGACGTTCGTGGCGCAAGCGTCCAACGCGGGCTTGAGCATGGCGGATCAGGTGATGCTGCTGGCCACCTTGAAGCTGACCAGCAAGGGCGTGGCTGGCATCCCACGCGCGGGGATGGTGATCCTGGCGAGCCTGTTCACCATGTTCGGGTTCCCGCTGGAGGCGCTGGCGCTGCTGCTGGCGGTGGACGCGATCGTGGACATGATCCGGACGTCGACGAACATCCTGGGCAACTGCGTTGCCGCGGTGGTGATCGCCAGGTGGGAAGGCGTGGATCCGCGGAAGCCGGCCTAGCGGTTTTCGCCCTTCAGGTGGCGCTCAAAGAAGCTGGTGATCGACTCCAGCATCTGGCGGTTGTGGACGCCGCTGACGCCGTGCGCCTTGTGGGGATAGAGCATCAGGTCAAACTGCTTGCCCGCGCGCTGCAGCGCATCGTTAAGCTGCATGGTGTTCTGGAAGAGCACGTTGTCATCCTCGAAGGCATGGATGAGCATCAGCTTGCCCTTCAGGTTCGCCGCCTGCAGGGGCAGCGAGGTCTTCTTGTACCCGGCCTCGTTCTCCGAGGGCAGGCCCATGTAGCGTTCGGTGTAGATGGTGTCGTAATTCAGGTAATCGGTGACGGGCGCGCCGCCGGCGCCGGCAGCGAACACATCCGGGGCATTGAGCATCGCGTTGACGGTCATGAAGCCGCCATAGCTCCAGCCGTAGATGCCGAGGCGCTTTTCGTCAACGAAACCGAGCTTCAGCAGGTGCTGGACTCCGGTGAGCTGGTCCTGGAGTTCCACGACACCGAGCTGGTGATAGATGGGCGTTTCGAACTTGTGCCCCCGTCCGGCGGTGCCGCGATTGTCCATTTGCCAGATCACGAATCCGCGGTGAGCAAGCGCCTGGTCCCAGGTGATACCGGCCCATTGGTCGCGAACGTTTTGCGCGCCGGGGCCGCCGTAGACCATCACGATCGCCGGGTACTTGCGGCCGGGCTGGAAGCCGGCGGGTTTGATGAGCCGGGCGTGGAAGGTGACTCCTTCGGGACCCGGCACCTGGTGGAATTCCGTGGGCAGGATGTCGAACTGCTCCTGCGGCTTGATGTTGGCGGGCTGGTGGACGCCGAGTTCCTTGCCGGACGCATCATGCAGAGTGACGCGAGGGGGCTGGGCGGCGCTGGAGAAGCGATCGAGATAGTGGGTCGCCTCGGGGTTCATGGTGATGGCGTGGGTGCCGGGCTCCGAGGTCAGGCGCTTCTTGTCGCGACCGTTCAGGCCGACGGAGTAGAGCTGGCGCTGCAGCGGGCCGGCTTCCGTGGAGGTGAAGTAAACGGTGCCGGTCTGCTCGTTGACGCCTTCCACCTTGGCGACCTCCCAGTCGCCGCGGGTGAGCTGGCGGGCGTCGCGGCCGTCGGAGGTGTAGAGGTACAGATGACGGAAGCCGTCGCGCTCACTGGACCAGAGGAACTTGTTGCCGCCTTCGAGGA
Source organism: uncultured Solibacteraceae bacterium (assembly GCA_964406035.1). Lineage (GTDB taxonomy): Bacteria > Acidobacteriota > Terriglobia > Bryobacterales > Bryobacteraceae > JAIEPW01. The sequence goes on from CAYOQB010000027.1 coordinate 18,946, forward strand.
AGCGGAAGTCGTCGGCGAGATTGATCCAGTGCGGGTCGGATTCGGAAAGGAGGGTTTGCGGCTCGCCGGTGGCGGGGTTCACGCGCAGCAGTTCCAGCCGGTTCTGGACGCGCGTGGCGCGCTGGACCCACAGGTCGCTGGAGTTGGGAATCCAGCCGACGCGCGCGATGAGGTATTGGTTTTGGGTATCGCCGAGGTTCAGCCAGCGGGTAACGCCGCCGGACGCCGGGGTAACGCCGAGACGCACCATGGAGTTGGGCTCGCCCGCCTGGGGATAGCGTTCGGGTTCGGCGATGGCGCGCCTCTTCAGGAGGTCGGCATGGGGGTAAAGCGGGACGTTGCTGACGTCGAACTGCAGGTAGGCGATGGAGCGGGAATCGGGCGACCACCAATGAGCGGTTCCCAAGTCGAGTTCCTCGGGATAGACCCAGTCGAGCACGGCGTTTCGCAGGTCCTCGCGGCCGTTTCGCGTGACGCGGGTTTCCTTCTGCGTGGCGATCTCGACGGAGTAGAGGTCATAGCCGCGGGTGAAGGAGACGTGTTTGCCGTCGGGGGAGATCTTGAAGTCCTTCTCCGAGGCGGGCGTACGGGTGAGTTGCACCGCCTTCTGCGAGTCGGCGTTCCAGGCGAAGAGATCGCCCGCGGCGAGGACGGCGAACGTCTTGCCGTCGGCCGAGACCTCCAGGGTGGCGCGCCGTTCGCGGCGATTGCGCCATCCGAAGCGCTCCGGCTGAGCCACGGGGACAGCCATGGCTTTCAGCGGCGCTAGCGAGAATAACTCGCGGGATGTCTGCGAGGCGAGGTCGTACTGATGGATGGCGTCGTCTTCGCTGTAGACAAATTGCTTTCCGCCGGGCATCCATGCGGCGGGCATTTTCGAGCTCGCGCCGGGGCGGCCCTGCGCCGGAATGTCTTGAAGGGTAATGGGCTTCTTTTGGGCGGCGGCGCCAAGACAAATTGCCAGGGAAGCGGCGAAAATCGCGGGACGGGTCCACATCGTATAGTGATTGTACCGTTATGAAGCTTCGATTCTGGGGGGCCGCGCGCACCGTCACCGGCTCCATGCATGAGGTGTTTTTTCACGACCGCAGGCTGCTTCTGGATTGCGGGTTGTACCAGGGCCGGCGCAAGGAAGCGTTCGCCCGCAACAGCGAGTTTCCCTTTCCGGCAGCGAGCGTGGAGGCGGTGCTGCTGTCGCACGCGCACATCGACCATTCCGGGAATCTGCCGAACCTGGTGAAGAGCGGATTCTCCGGACCCATATACGCTACTCCGCCGACCATTGATTTGTGTGAGGCGATGCTGGCCGATTCCGCGTACCTGCAGGAAAAGGACGCCGAATTTCTGAACAAGCGGCGCGCCCGGCGGAAGGCGATCGGGATGGACGGCGACAATGGCGAGATCCGGCCGCTATACACCGCGGCGGACGCGGCTCGCACTTTTCCGCTGTTCCGTGCGGTCGCGATCGGCGAGACTCGCGATCTGGGAGGCGGATTGCGGTACCGCATGATCGACGCGGGACACATGCTGGGATCGGCGTCGTTGCTGTTCGAGGCGGAGGAAGAGGGAGGCGTGGTGCGCTTCGCGTTCTCCGGGGATGTCGGCCGCAAGGGTCTGCCCATCATTCGGGATCCGGAGTTGCCGCCGCCGCCGATCGACTACCTGATTCTGGAAAGCACCTATGGCGACCGGCTGCATCAGGACCTGAGTCCGGTGAAGGACAAATTGGAGGCGACCATCAATCGCACCTGCGCGCGGGGCGGGCGGATCGTCGTGCCGGCGTTCGCGGTGGGCCGGACCCAGCAACTGGTGCTGTTGCTGACGCAATTGATGCGGGAGGAGCGCATCCCGTCGATTCCGATGTTCGTGGACAGCCCGCTGGCGGTGAATGTCACCGAGATCTTCCGCAAGCACGCCGGCAGTTATGACGCCGAGACGCTGCGCATTCTGGAGGACGGCAACGACCCGTTCGGCTTCCACCGGCTGCGGTACATCCGGACCGCGGCCGAATCGAAGGCGTTGAATGACCTGCGCGGTCCCTACCTGGTGATTTCCGCGTCGGGCATGTGCGAGGCGGGACGGATTCTGCATCACCTGAAGAACTCGGTGGAGGACCCGCGGAACACGATTCTGATCACCGGGTTCCAGGCTCAGAACACGCTGGGGCGGAAGCTGGTGGACAAGCTTCCGGAGGTGCCGATCTTCGGGGAGCCGTACCGTTTGCGCGCCGAGGTGGTGAAGCTGAATGAGCTGAGCGGGCACGCCGATCAACGCGAGCTGCTGGAGTGGATGAAGCCGCTGGCGGGATCGTTGCGGCGGGTCTTTCTGGTGCACGGCGAGGAAACGCAGGGCGCGGCGCTGGCCCGCGCGATCGAGGAGCGGTACGGAATCCCGGCGGCGCAGCCGGCCCGGGGAGACGAGTTTGAGCTTTCGCCCGGCGTCGCGCCGTGATATTTTTGACCGCATGACCACGCTGATCAATCCCATGAACGAAGCGACGCGGGAAGCAGGCCGGGCCGCGCCGCGCCTGGACGCGCTGAGCGGCAAGCGCATCGCCCTGCTGGATATCTCCAAACCGGGCGGCAGCGTGTTTCTGGATCGCGTGGAGAGGCTGCTGCGGGAAAGCTACGGCGTCGCCGACGTGCTGCGGGAACGCAAGCCGACTTTCACGAAGCCGGCTCCCGATGACGTAATCGAGAAGATCACGCGGTGGAAGCCGGACGCGGTGGTGGAAGGCCTGGCGGATTGAGGGTCCTGTACAACGTGCAGTTTGCACGACACGACCCGGTTGGAGAAGTTGGGGATCCCGGCGGTGCCGGTGGCGACGCATGAATTCATGACCGCGGCCAGGGCGCAAGCGGCATACCTGGGACGGGCGGACTTTGACGCAATCTATGTCGCCCATCCAATTCAGGATCAGACGGCGGGGGAGATCGAAGCGAAGGCGGATCAGGCTATCGCGGAGATCGCGGCGCGCCTGACCGGACGGACCTGAGACAGCCGCTATTTGATTTTTCGATTCGATCCATCAAGGATTCCTTGCACCGGCGATCGCGGGTGAAGTTGTATACTCCGAATCCATGACCCCGAAACCAGAGTCCGAACTGCCGGCTTTGTTCTCGGGATATGACACGGGCGGATTTTACGACGAGATGTTCGAATCGCCGGGCGTCCCGCGCCCGCATTACGAGCGACTGTACCGGCAGTTGTCGCAAATGGGACCGCCAGAGTTTCAGGAGCGCCGCGAGGTGGCCGACCTGTCGTTCCTGGTGCAGGGGATCACCTTCACGGTTTACAGCGACGGGCGCGGCACAGAACGGCTGTTCCCGTTCGACCTGCTGCCGCGGATCCTGCCGCGCAGCGAATGGGACCGGATCGAGCAGGGGCTGAGCCAGCGCGTAATCGCCTTGAACCTGTTTCTGCAGGATGTGTACGGCAGCCAGCAGATACTGAAGGACCGCAAGGTGCCGCGGTCGCTGGTCTTTTCGTGCCGCCATTTCCGGCGGGAAATGGTGGGACTGGAGGTTCCAGGCAGCATTCATACGCACATCTCCGGCATCGACCTGGTGCGAGACTCGAGGTCGGGCGAGTTCATGGTGCTGGAGGACAACGTTCGCACGCCTTCCGGAGTGTCGTATGTGCTGGAGAACCGCCTGGTAACCATCCGGGCGCTGCCGCAGGCGTTCCAGCAGTACGCAGTGCTGCCGGTGGACGACTATCCCTCGCATCTCGGGCGCATTCTGCGGAGCCTGTCGCCGCGCAGCGGGGATCCGGTGGTGGTGTTGCTGACGCCCGGCATCTACAACAGCGCGTATTTCGAGCACAGCTTCCTGGCGCAGCAAATGGGGATCGAGCTGGTGGAGGGCCGCGATCTGGTGACCGATGCCGGCGTCGTGTACATGAAAACGATCCACGGGTTGAAGCGCGTGGACGTGATTTACCGGCGCGTGGACGACGATTTCCTGGACCCGCTGGCGTTCCGGCCGGATTCCGAGCTGGGAGTGCCGGGATTAATGACCGCCTTTCGCCTGGGGCAGGTGGCGATCGCGAATGCCGTGGGCAACGGGGTGGCCGACGACAAAGCCGTGTACGCGTTCGTCCCGGAGTTCATCCGCTACTACCTGGGCCAGGATCCGATTCTGAAGAACGTGGAGACCTACGTGTGTGACCGTCCGGCGGACTGCCGTTACGTGCAGGAGCATCTGGACGAGATGGTGGTCAAGCCGGTAGGCGAATCCGGCGGCTATGGAATGGTGATCGGACCCAAGGCGAGCCGCGCGGCGCTGGCGGAGCTGCGGGAGCGTTTGCAGGCGGACCCGCGGAACTGGATTGCGCAGCCGGTTGTCGCTCTCTCGCGGGTGCCCGCGTTCGATCCCTCCACGGGGAGGTTCGCCGGGCGGCATGTGGACCTGCGTCCGTACTGCCTGTTTGACGGGCACAAGGTGACGGTGGCGCCGGGAGGGCTGACAAGGGTGGCGCTGCAGGCGGGATCGCTGGTGGTGAACTCGTCGCAGGGCGGCGGCAGCAAGGACACGTGGGTATTGCGGGGAGAATCGTAATGCTGTCGCGCATCGCCGATTCCATGTTCTGGATCGCCCGGTATATGGAGCGGGCGGAGGAAACCGCGCGCATTCTGGACGTGAACTACCACATGTTCCTGGACCAGTCGCCGCAATCCTACCGGCTGCGCTGGGAGCCGCTGGTGGCGATCGCGGGCGAGCAGGACCGCTTCTCCGCGGCCTATGCGGAGGCCAACGCGCAAACCGTCTTCGAGTTTCTCGCGCTGCGCCAGGACAATCCGAATTCGATCAGCACGTGCCTGGAGCGCGCCCGGGAGAACGCCCGGACGATCCGGGAACGCATCTCGCGGGAAATGTGGGAGGACATCAACGGCCTTTACCACCAGGTGCGAAGTTTCGGAACGGACGAAGAGGTGCACCGGTTCTGCAACATCGTGAAGTTCGGCAGCCACCGCTTCCGGGGGGTCACGGACGCGACTCTGACGCACGACGAGGCGTGGCAGTTCCTGCGGACCGGATGGGCCCTGGAGCGGGCCGAAATGACCGCGCGAATTGTCGACGTGCAGTACCACCGGCTGGTGGACCGGCCGGACATGGACACCGACGATCACCACCAGTGGATGGCGGTGCTCAAGAGCGTGGGTGCGTTCGAGGCGTACTGCCGCCTGCACCGCTCCCGCATCGAGCCGCAGGCGGTGGCGGAACTGCTGATCCTGCATCCCGACCACCCGCGTTCCATTCGCTTCAACATGACGGAACTGCAGGCAGGCCTGCGGGCCATCAGCGGAACCGGCGTGGGGGCATACGCGAATGAGGCCGAGCGGCTGACCGGAAAGCTGCTGGAAAGCCTGCGCTACGGCCGCATGTCCGATGTCTTTCACCTGGGACTGCACGAGTACCTGACGGACCTGCAGAAGACCTGTTGCGAGATCGGCGAGCAGATCGGCCGGGCATACTTCCATTACGGAGTGGCTGGATGAACCGTTACCGGCTGGTGCATGTCACCGAGTTTCATTACGACGGTCCGGTGTCGGAAAGCTACAACGAAGTCCGGCTGCGGCCCCGGCACGACGAACGGCAGAGCTGCATTTCCTTCCGGCTGAGCACCAAGCCGCAGGCGCCAACGGTTGTGCACCGCGACGTGTTCGAGAACCTGGTGCATCAGTTCAACGTCCTGGGCGAGCACCGGTACCTGAAAGTGGAGGCGGAGAGTGTGGTGCTGATTCATGAGATGCCCGCCACGCCTCTGGACATCGTGACGCTCGCGGAGTTCGATGCCGCGCGGGAAGAGCTTCGCGAGGAGCATTTCGACCTGGTCGCGCCCACCAATTACGTGCCGCATCGGGAGGAGTTGCTGGGCTTCGTCCGGGAGGCGGAAGAGCGCAGCGCGGGGATCGCCTCCGGCTTCGCGCGGGCAGCGTCGGAATTGGTCCACTCGCGCTTCCGCTACGAGAAAGGCGCGACTCACGTGCATTCCTCGATTCTGGACTCGCTCGAAACGCGCTCCGGCGTTTGCCAGGATTTCGCGCACATTCTGCTGGCGATCCTGCGGATGCGCGGCTTCCCAGCGTATTACGTGTCCGGGTACCTGGTGCCGAGAAGGGCGGTGGACGCAGCGGAACGGTCCATGGAGGAAGTGATCGGGGGGCAGGCGTCGCATGCCTGGGTGGAGGCGTATGTACCGGGCGCGGGCTGGACGGGACTGGATCCGACGCTGGGCGCTCCGGTTTCGACACAACACGTCCGCCTGGCTCTGGGCCGCGATTACGGAGATGTCGCCCCGGTGCGGGGCGTCTATCGGGGGCACGCGGGACAGCGCCTTTCCGTGGATGTCCTGGTGCGCCCCGTGCTGGACGGAGAAGGGCGGGAGCAGTTGAACGAAACCGCCGCGGGTCCGCCGCGGCTTCCGGAGCCGGAAACGGCGCAGCCGCAGCAACAGCAGTGATCAGCGCGCGGGCGGCAGCCGCTTGATGTCGCCGGGCAGCAGGAACAGATTGTCGGTGAGGTCCTGATTGACGCGCACCGACTCCGCGAACATTTCGAAGACCTTTTCGCCGTCGCGCTCCCGCCGGATGGCAAACGGCCACTTCACGCCGCCGCCGACATCGCGATACTTGGTGAAGATGGTGATTTCCTCGATCTGGCGGTGCTGCGCGGGATCCCGGCGGACCCAGACCTGGCGCACCGGCAGATGCGTGGAGGAGTGGAAGAAGACCAGCACGCTTCGATTGTCGCGGTCAAAGAACTCCACCTTGTTCACCGGCTGATTGTCGACCACGTCGGAGCCGCGCCATTCGTAGCTGAAACCCTTTTCATCCAGGCGTTTCATCAGGATGTAGAAGACGTTGTTCAAGGTGGATTCGCGCCAGCGATCGTGCGAGGCCTTGGGCAGGGGGCGGGCGCCCCGGAAGGTGACGTCCCAGGCTTCGTCGCCGGCCAGAAGCACGGCGCTTTCTTCCTTCTTGCCGAACGCCTGGCGTTCGCGCTGTCCGATCTCGGCGATGGAATCCGGGGTGGTGGTGTAGCGGGTGTAAATGGTGGTTCGGGAAAGGCCGGTCAGGCGGTCGTTGTAAAACGAATACGCGCGGCCTTCCTCCACGCGGTCCTGGACCTTGAGGAACGCGTCGCCGCCGAGCGCGGCGATCGCCTGATCCACAACCTGCCTGGCCTTCTGGTCGATCCCCTGCGCGGGCAGCAGCGCCGCCGTACACAACCACATCATCGCCTTCATGGTTTCTTCGCGAGTTCCTCAGCTTTCAGGTTCGAGTTGACGCGCAGCTCGGTGACGGTCATGTCGCCGAAATTCTTGCCGCCCTGTTCCACCGTGACGGCGAACGGAAGCTTGATGCCGTCCACGTCGCGCCAGTCGGAAAAGGTTTCGACAATGCGGGCGTCGGGGGCGGCGGCCCCGCCGGGACCACTGTAGATCATGCGCTTGGGAAGTCCGGTGGCATCGTCGATCTCCAGCCGGACGCGGCGGCCGTCGCCGGAGATTTCGACCGCGCCCGGCGCGACCAGGTCGGCCTGGCGGGTGGCGTCACTCAGCAGCCACGGCAGATTTCGGAAGATCTCCCCGCGAACCTGTTCCAGCACCGGAGGCGACATCGGCTGCATCCCTTGCGGCGCGGACAGCCAGCCGGTCTGCCCGTCCGAGTACACGATCACCTTGCCGAACGGAAGCTCCTGTTCCTGTCGCAGCGTAGACGGGCGGAGGAGCAGGGTCCGCTGCCGGATCTTCATGCCGGGAGCCGGTCCGCCGGCCACCGCCATTTCGAGCGAACGCGACAGATCGTTGACGCCGGCGAGTTTCGCCGCGCCGCCCATGGCATCCTGCATGCGCAGGCGCAGCGCCGCGCCCTGCCGCAAGGACTCCGGGGTGGCGGCTTTCTCATTCGCGGGCTCCGGGATCGTCAGATCCACCGTCCGCACCGGTCCGATGGTGTTCAACGGTTTTCCGAATTCCTTGGGATTGCCAACCGCGAGAATGGTCAGCTTCTCGGGATGCCAATGTTGCCTGGCCACGCGGAGCACGTCGGCGCGGGTCACCGCGGCGACCGCCTTCTGATATTGGAAGAGAAAGTCCCTCGGATATCCGTGGTACTCGTACTGCAGCAAGCGGCTGAGGGTCTTGGACGGGTTGTCGAAATTGAAGACAAAGCCGTTCAATATGATCTGCTTCGCGGTTTCGAGCTCCCGCGGCGTGACCTCGGCGGTCCGCATTTTTTCCACTTCTTCGCGGATCACCTGCACCGTCTCGACAGTGGTCGCGGACTTCGTGCTCCCGGAAATCTGGAACAAGCCCGGATGATTATAGTTCGCTCCCCAGCCCGCGCCGACATTGTAGGCATAGCCCAACTGGGTGCGGACGCGGTTCACCAAGCGGCTGCTGAACCCGGAGCCCAGGATGTTGGCGGCGACCTCCAGCGCGGGGTAGTCGGGGTCGCGAAGGGTGCCGCCCCAATGGCCGATCTGGAGGAAGCTCTGCGTCACGTCCGGCTTCACCGCCAGGAACACGCCGGGCGAGAAGGCGTCCGGCGGCTTCGGAAACGGCGGCACGGGAGGCTGCTGGGCAGTCCACTGTCCGAAGATCTTTTCGAGCTGCTCCTTCATGGCCGCGGTTTCGAAATCGCCGTACACGGCGAGCATCACATTCGCCGGGAAGAAGTAGCGGCGGTGGAAGGCCTGCAGGTCCTCCCGCCGGATGCGGTCAATGTGTTCGTACTCGATCTGCCAGCCATAAGGGTTGTCGCGACCGTACACGATGGAGGCGAATTCCCGCCCGGCGATATCGGAAGGTTCATCGTTGCGGCGGGAAATCGCGCTGCGGTACTGCCGCTTGGCGAGGTCCACCTTGTCGGCGCGGAATTCCGGATCTTGCATCACGTCCCTCGCCAGCTCCAGCACGCGAGCCGCGTTCTCGCGCAGGGATGAGAAGGAGACGGACCCGCTGGTCTCGCCGATCGAGCTTTCCACGCTGGCCGCGATATTCTCCAGTTCCACGTCGATCTGCTCGCCGGTCTTGGACCTGGCGCCGCCGGAGCGCATTACCGTGCCGGTTATGTCCGCGAGACCGCGCTTGTCCGGGGGGTCGAACAGGTTGCCGGTGCGCACCAGCGCCACGCCGCTGATCAGCGGCAGCTCATGGTTCTCGAGCAGGTACACGCGCATCCCGTTGGAGAGCTTCACCACGGTGGGCTCGGGGATCACCACCGGCTGCAGCGGAGGAAACTTCAGCTCCGAGGGCATGGGGACCGCCGCGGCGGGCGCAGCCTTTCGCGGAGCGGGCGCCTGCGCCAGGCATATCGACACGGTGACCACCGCCGTCAACAGGATCTTCACTTCGCACCGCCTTCCGGCGCCACGGTGTGCGCCACCGTCCGGCGATTCTTGGTCAGATACGTTTTCGCCACTCGTTGTACATCCACGGCGGTCACTTTGTCGATGTCCTCAATCGCGGTGAATAGCTTGCGCCAGTCGCCGTAGGCCACGTGATACGCGGGAAGCCGCGCGGCCAGACCGGAGTTGCTGGCCAGCCCGCGAACCAGCCCGGCGCGGATCTGCGTCTTCACCCGGTTCAGCGCCTCGGCGTCCACCGGCTCCTTCTGGATGCGCTCGATGATCGCGTACGCCGCCTTCTCGTTCTCCTCCAGCGTATGGCCCATCGCGGGGACGAGGAAGACCAGGAACAATCCCGGGTACTTGCCGTCCGGGAAGTCCGGCTGGGTCTGGGCGGCGAGCGCGATCTTCTTCTCCTGAACCAGCTCCCGGTACATCAGGCTGGTCCGTCCGCCGCTCAGAATGAGGCTGAGCACATCGATCGCCGGCGAGTCCGGGTGAGTCTCGGCGGGAGTCTTGTAGCCGATCAGCATCAGGGGCTGCGCGGCGGTCTCTATCGTTACTCGACGCTCGCCTTCCTGCGGAGGTTCCACCGTCACCACCGGATCGGGCAGCGGACCCGGCGGAAGAGGGCCGAAGTACCTCGCTGCCAGCGCCTGGATCCGCGCCGGATCCACGTCCCCGGCAATGCCGATGGTGATATTGCCCGGCGTGTAGTAGTTGCCGTAGAACGGCATCGCGTCCTTGGCGCGGAGGCTCTCGATGTCGCTGGCCCAGCCGCCGGGCATGTTGCGGTATGGATGCGCGCTGAACGCGGTGGAGATCAAAGCCTCCACCAGCTTTCCCTGCGGACTGGACTCGATGCGCATCCGCCGCTCCTCGCGGACCACGTCTCGCTCCTTGTAGAACTCGCGCAGAACGGGGTTCAGGAAGCGCTGCGACTCCATCAGGAACCACAACTCGATGCGGTTGGAGGGCAGGCTGTAGTAGTACTCGGTGGCGTCCATTCCGGTGGACGCGTTCAGGCCGACGCCACCGCTCTCCTCGATGATGCGGTCGAATTCGTTCGGCTCGACAAAGCTGTTGGCCTTCTCGATCGCCGCCTGCAGCGTTTTCTCCAGATCGGCGAGCCGCACCTTGGATGCCGCGCGCCCCTTGCGGCGCTCCTGCTCCAACTGGTCGTATATCCGCTCCACTTCCGCCAGGGCGACCTTCTCCGCGGGGCCGTTCCGGGTGCCGATGCGGTGCGTGCCCTTGAAGGCCATGTGCTCGAACATATGCGCCATGCCGGTCTGGCCCTTGGGATCGTCCACGGAACCGGCGTTCACGTAGGTGTGCATCGAGACCACCGAAGCTTCCGGACGCTGAACCACAATGAAGTGCATCCCGTTGGGCAGCGTGAACTCGGTGACTTTCTTCTCGAAGTCGCTGAGCGATTGTGCCGCCATTGCAAGGGGCAGCGCCAGGAACAACCAGGGAATCCGCATCTGATCCCACCTTACCGCGCCCGGTTCGGGGACGCCAAAGCCCCGGTTATTCGCGAAGCAGGGCGCCCGCGATCCTGTCGAACTGTTCGCGGGTCAGCAGCCCCTGGTGAGCGGCAACCACGCGGCCCTCGCGGTCAATGAAGACGGTCTCCGGCAGCGTTTTCAAGCCGCCGTACGCGCGGGCAACCGCCGGGGTGCCGAGCAGAATCGCATAGCGGATGCGGTATTGCGCCAGGAAGGGCGTCACCACCCGCCACCCCTGCTCGTCCATGGCAACCCCCACGACGGCGATGCCCGGCGTTCGCCGCTGCACTTCGTTGAGCCAGGGCATTTCCGCGCGGCAGGGCCGGCACCATGTCGCCCAGAAGTTGAGGATCAAGGGCTTGCCGCGGAAATCGGCAAGGGTGCGGGTCCGGCCCTGCTGATCGCGGAGCTGGAACTCGGGCGCCGCGAGGCGGTCACTTTGCCCCAGCAAAAGCGCCGGTACTAACATAAGTTTGACAGCACACTTAATCACGGTTAACATCATATCGTGGTCTGGTGCTAAGGGGTGATCTTGGTTATGCTGCGCTTTCTCGCTGTCCTGGTTCTGCTCGGCCTCTCCCTGCACGCCGCCGAACTCAGCGGCCGCGTGACCGGCGCTCAAGGCAAGCCGGTGGCGGCGGCTCGGGTTCGGGTCACCGGACAGGCGCAGGAGGCGCTCACCGGAGCGGACGGTGAGTTCCGTCTGCTGAATCTTCCGGGAGGCATGATCCGGCTGAGTGTCGCCGCCACCGGCTACTTCGAATCCAAGGACATTGAAATCGATCCGGCGCGGGAATCCGGCGTGGAGATCCGGCTCACGGAAGCCGGCACGCTGGAGCAGTCGATCGTGGTGACTGGAACCAGCACGCCGCACCTTCTGGTGGATGCTCCTGTGCGCACCGAGCTGGTCTCGCGGGAGCTGACCGAGGCGTTGGTGAAGCGGACGATCGGCGAGGCGCTGACCGCCACCGTCCCCGGGCTGCGGATTGAGAACAATTGCTCCAACTGCGGATTCTCCGCGATCCGGTTGAACGGCCTGGAAGGGCCATACACGCAAATCTTGGAGGACGGGCTTCCCACGCTATCCGGCGTTTCCACGGTTTACGGCTTGGATCAGATTCCCACGGAGTTTCTGGAGCAGCTTGAAGTGGTGAAGGGCGGCAACTCGGCTTTGTATGGTCCGAACGCGGTGGCGGGCGTGATCAACTTGGTGCGGCGGCAGCCTCGCGAGAACTTCTTCCAGATCGACGCGCTCACCGGCTGGCAGAAGGGCCGTCCGGAGCAGCAGGCCGGCGCGGCCGCGCAGTTGATCAGCATTCCCGGGGGCCTGAGCGGCGACTTCTACTTCCGCTCCATTCGCAAGACGCATATCGACCGCGATCTTGACGGCTTCACGGAGTTGCCGCGCCGCGCGCTGAATGCCGGCGGCGCTACCTTATACCGCAGGTTCTTCGAAGGTCAGGCAACTCTGGCGTTCGGCGGCAGCGTGGGTAGCGAGTTCCGCCGGGGCGGCAGTCAGTTGGACCTGCTTCCCGAGGACACGTTCGTCACCGAGCAGATCCAATCGCTGCGGCGAGCCGTTTTCGCCCGCTTCCAGCATGCCGCAACCCCGGCAACCTTCTACAGCCTGAACGCCAGCTTCAGCCATTTCGTGCGCGACAGCTATTACGGCGCGGGCTTCGATCCCAATGCATACGGCGATACCCGCAACCCCCTGTTCGCCTCCGACGCGCAGATCGGACATCAGTTGGGGCGGCATACGCTTTTGGGCGGCTTCCAATACTGGAGCGAGCGCGTGGAGGACCGGATTCCCGCTTACGATCGCCGCTTCGACAACCGCTTCACCAATCGGGGGATCTACGTGCAGGATGAGTTTCGCGTCCGGCCCAACCTGGTGGTGGTCGCCGGGGCTCGCGGCGACCGCTCCAATGTCGTGGGCGGCTGGGTGTGGAGCCCGCGCGCGAACGTCCGCTATGGCATCGGGCAGAACTGGAATCTGCGGGCCGGCGTTACCACCGGATTCCGCGCGCCCGCGATTTTCGACGAGGATCTTCATGTCGCGGCCGTCGGCGGAGAAGGATTCCTGGTCGCGCCGGCTCCCGGCCTGCGGAAGGAGCGGTCGCTGAGCTTCAGCGGATCGCTGGATTACAACGCGCAGATCAATGGGAAGCGGGTGCAGCTGGGGGCGAGCTTCTTCCACACCTCGCTTCGCGGCAATTTCCAGTTGCGGGAAGCCGAGCGCGAAGGCTTCCGGCTGCTGGAGCGCGTGAACGGCGCGGGCTCCTATGTGCGGGGCGTCGACTTCAGCGGTAATGTGCGCTGGAGCCAGCGGGTGGGATTGCGCGGCGGGGCGACCTTCCAACTCGCGCGCTTCCGCCAGCCCGAGCCGCAGTTTGGCTCGCTGCGTTTTTTCCGCACCCCCAACGCCTACGGATTCCTGGCGCTGGATCTCGATTTGCCGGGTGGCATCGACATCATCACTTCCGGCGATTTCACCGGCCGGATGGTGGTGCCGCACTTTGCCGGCTACATCGAAAACGACCGCCTGGCGCGATCCCAACGGTTCGCTGTCTTCAACGTGATCGCCAGCCGCACCTGGGAGCTTTCGGACCGGCGCAGCCTCCGCTTTTTCGCCGCGGCTCTCAACCTGACCGACGATTACCAGCGTGACTTCGATCAGGGTCCCAACCGGGATTCGCGCTATATCTACGGGCCGGGGCAGATGCGCCAGCTCAACCTCGGCGTCACCCTGCGATTCTGATCCTGGTACCGCGCCGCTCCCAGTCCTGCGACAGATTGGCGCACGCGAGCTTGCGGCGGGTGCGCCAAGTTGTCCGTGCGGGCACCCACTTCCTCATTTGAATCAACTACTTGCATTGCGGCACAGCACCTGCATAAGCCTCCTCCAAGACCTATGCCGCTTCGCGTGATACTTCATCTGGTAAGTGTCGTCGTCCTGACCGGAACGGCATTGAGCACCCAGCGTGGCGACTGGGAGTTGGATGACCCGATCCAGTATCTCTGCTACGCCGCGTTCGCCTGGCTGGCTTTCGCGCTGCGCCTTCCAGCGCCCATTGCCGGGCAGACCCTGTCCATGGGATTCGTTTTCGTCGTGGTGGCGCTGAATGAGCTGACTCTGCGGGAGAGCATGCAGATTTGCGGATCGGTGATTCTGATCCAGGCGGTGCTGCCGAGCAACCGCACCCGCAAGCTGCACGGCGACGACTCCGATACGGTGCAACTGCTTTCCACCTTGTTGAGCACGGGAACCGCGATCCTGGTCAGCCAGTTGGTTTACACCGCGCCGATCCTGACCGAGATGCGGATCGAAGTTCCGGTTCGGCTGGTGCTGGCGGCGACCGCATGCCTGTTCGCGAATCACCTGCCGCTGGCGCTGATCTACGCCATCACCGACAAGGACGGACGCCGGCAGGCTCTGCAGGCATGCCAGTTCTGGTCTTATCCGTATTACCTGGTGGCGGCGGCGCTGGCGGCGGCGTTCCGCTGGCCCGCGCCGACGCTAACCTGGCCGAAGACGCTGCTGATCCTGCCGCTGACCTACGCGATCTATTACTCGTACCGCTTGTACCTGGAGCGCCTGTCGCGGGAGCGGCGCCATTCCGATCAGGTGGGCAACCTGCACTTGCGAACCATTGAAGCGCTGTCGCTGGCGATTGAGGCTCGCGACGGGGCGCCGAATCCGGTGCGGCGCGTTCAGGTTTACTGCGAACAGCTTGGGAAGGCGATGCGGTTGCGCGATGACGCGATCGAGGCGCTCCGCGCCGCCGCCCTGCTGTACGACATCGGCAAGCTGGCCGTGCCGGAACATATCCGCTCCAAGCCCGGACGGCTCACTCCCGAAGAATACGACAAGATCAAGATCCACCCTGGAATCGGCGCGGATATCCTGGAGCACGTCCAATTCCCGTATCCGGTGGTCCCGATCGTGCGTTTCCATCACGAGCGGTGGGACGGCTCCGGCTATCCCGAGGGCCGCAAGCACTCGGAGATTCCGGTTGGCGCGCGCATCCTGGCGGTCGCCGACACGATCGACGCCTTGACTTCGGATCGCCCGTACCGCGCCGCCATGCCGCTGGAGCGCGCCATCGATCACGTTGCCTCCCTGAGGGGCATCGCTTTCGATCCGGAGGTGGTGGAAATCGTGCTCAACAACTACCTCGCCTGGGAGGAAATCATCCGCGCGTCCCAAGCGCGGAACCCGGCGGATCGCGGCGGCTTCAATCAACTTCGCGTGGAACGCGGCGCGATGCCCGCCAACGGGTTCGAATCCACGGGCCGTTTTTTGATGACGATCAACGCCGCCCGCCAGGAAGCGCAGGCCTTGTTCGAGCTGACGCAGCGGCTGGGCAACTCGCTCGATCTGAACGACACCTGTTCGGCTCTGGAAAGCGGGTTGAAGCCCCTGGTGCCGTTTGACACCATGGCGCTGTACATCCAGCGGGGCGATGTCCTGGTGCCGCAACACGTCTGCGGGGATCACCTGTCGCTGTGCGCGTCCATTCAATCGCCGATGGGCAAGGGACTCTCGGGTTGGGTGGCCGCGGCGGGCAAGCCGATCCTGAACGGCGACCCTTCGCTGGAGTTCGGGCTGCACAATCCGGCGCTCCGGCCCAGCGTGTTCGCTTCGGCGATCTCGGTTCCGCTGGCGGGATCCGACAGCTTCCGTGGCGCGCTGACGCTGTACGGGCGGATGCCGGAAGCGTTTTCCACGGAACACCTGCGCGTTCTGAACGCGATCGCTCCGAAGCTGGGCCCGGCCATCGAGAACGGGCTGAAGTTCAAGGTGGCGGAGAATTCGTCCACCACCGATTACCTTACGGGCTTGCCGAACGCCCAGTCACTGTTCCGCCACCTGGAGCGCGAGCTCGCGCTCAGCCGCTGCCTGGAAACCCAATTGGCCGTGGTGGTGTGCGATCTGGACGGCTTCAAGCAGGTGAACGACCGGTTCGGCCACCTCACCGGCAATGACGTGTTGCGAGCCTTAGGCGAAGGCCTTCGCGATTGCTGCCGCGATTACGACTATGTAGCGCGCATGGGCGGCGATGAATTCGCGCTGGTGTTCTATGGAATGACCAAGGCCAATGTCCAGGGCCGGCTGGAGCAATTGCGGGACATGGTGATCACCATCGGCCAGGGCATTTGCCACCAGGCGGTGCTGGACGCCAGCTTCGGGGTCGCCTTCTTCCCCAGCGACGGCCAGAACGCCGAGGAACTGCTGGCGGCCGCCGATCGCAACATGTATCAGGTGAAGGACGGCCAGCGGTGGGAGCGGCAGGCGGGCCGTTATGAGAATGTGCGAATGATGCCGCGGCGCGCGGGCTAGTAGTTGGCGATGCGGCCGAGCCGCCGGAGCAGGCTTCCGGTGACGGGGGGCGCCTCGCCAGCGCCGGTCAGCTTTCGCGCCAGCGCGGCGCAGCCTTCCTGGAACCGGCTGGCCGGGTCCACCAGGCTGGAGTTCAGCACCGCGCTGCGAGTTCCCTCATAGTCGTTAGGCAGGGTTGCGTATACGGGCCGCGACAGCGTGTTTTCGATGTCGGCGAGCGGCACCTGCTTTTGCCACCGGTTTACCAGAATGTGCACCCGCTCCCGAGGCAGGCCGCAGGCCTCCAGTTCGGCGCAGCGCTGGTCGGCCAGGCGAAGCGACAGAACTTCCGGCGTGCACACCACGAAAACGGACCGGGCGGCGCGGACCACCTCCACCGTGGCGGGGTTCACCACCTCCGGCAGATCCACCACGGTGCAGGCGTAGCGCGTTTCCACGAATTTCAGGAGCAGATAGTAGTCGGCCCAGGTGGGCGTGCGACCCGGGTTGGCGGGATCGGCGAGCAGCAGGTCCATGCCGGCGGCGCGGGCGCACAGCTCGTTCCACCGCAGGGGCGTCAGCGAAGCGGACTGGTCCAGAGCCTGCGCGAGCCCGCTGGTATGATCCAGGTTCAGCAGCGTTCCGATGACTCCGGAGCGCCGGTCGGCGTCCACCAGCAGAACTTTCCTCTCGCCTTGGCGAGCCAGGGCGCCCGCTGTGTTCAGCGCCACGGTGGAACAGCCGCCGCCGGCCTTGGCCGGAACGAAGGCGAACAGGTTCTCCCCGTTCGGAGGCGCAGCATCATGCAGCGCCGCGTATACCGTCGCTTCCAACTCGCCGCTGGTGAAAGGCGCCTTGAGAATGGCATGGAACCCCGCATCTTCCATGCGGCTGCGTTCCCAATCCGTCCATTCCTGTTGGAAGGCGATGAGCACGCCGCGGCTCTGCCCCCTGGCCGCCAGCCCGACCAGAGGCGCCGCCGCCTTCCAATCGGAAACGTCCACCAGAATCACCCGCGGGTCGTTGCACCGGATTGCTTGGCTCACTTCCTCCGGCTGCGGCAGGGGATAACCCAGCAAGGCAATGTTCAGCGAACCGAGCTGTTCGGCCATTTGGCCGATCATTTCCGCCGCTGTCTCGTCATTCGTCAGCAGGATTACGTTGAGCATCGCCGGGGCTTGCCCCTACGCGCTTATCGGCCTGCCGATCCGGAAACTTAAGCGCGACTAGCGCTTCTTCGGCGCCGGCGGAAGCTCCGCCCGAATGGATTTCGCGTTCTTCTGCGCCGCCGCCTGATACGGGCCGGGGATCGCCCCGGATTGTTCGGAGTACTTCAGCGCCTCGGCCAATCGGGCCCGGTTCTTGGTCGCCTTACCCATCTCGTAATTGGCGATCCCCAGGTAAAACGCCGCCGGACCGGTCATGGCGGGATCCTCCAGATGAGGAAGCGCGGCGCGCAGTGCCTTGTCCGCCTCCGCGTGCTTCTTCTGATCGGCGTAGACCATGCCGGCGATCCAATACCCGCGCCCCAGCGCGCCCGCTTTCTTCTTCCGCCAGATTTCGTCGGGCACCGCTTCCGGCTTTGCCTTGGCCTCCATCACCTCGGTCAGCTTCAACGCCATGGGCAGAGCTTTGTCCGGCTGCTTGGCCGATAAGTAGCCGTCGGCCAGCACCAGCAGCAGATCCTCGTTTTCCGGATCAAACTCCAGGCGGCGCTGCGCCGCGGCGACGATCTCGCCGGCGCGGTTGCTCTGATTCAGCGCCATCAGATAAGGCGCCGCCAGTTGCGGCAGGTATTGGCTGCGCGGATTCTGTTTCTCCAGCGCCTCCACCAGTGACGCGACATTGGCCGCGCCAACCGGCTGCAGCGCGAGTGCATAGAGGGCGTACTCCGCGTACGTATCCACCTGCTTTGCCCAGTCCACCCGCGACTTCCAGGAGCCCTTTTCCGCGTCCGAGGCGGGCTCCGGTTTGGCCGCTGCTTCCCGCGCCAGCTTCGACGTTTCGCCGGCCCACTTCACCACCTCGGCGACGTCTTTCTTGCCCTCGGCGGCTTTCAGATTGTTGTAGGCGGTTTCCAGTTCGTCGGCCCCGCACAAGGGCAGCACGGCGAGCATGAGTGCGGCTGCGAGTCTCACGGGAAGAATCCTCCGGTCGAATTATAGCTCCCGGAAGCGATGCCGGACGTCCGCCGCCGTCCAGCCCTGCTAGACAGCGTTCCGGAACCGCCGTCGCCCGTGACACAATAGCGGGCGCTATGCGCGAAGTCGCCGACATTCAGGAATTGAAAACACTCGCCGGCCAGGAAGTGGCCGTAGGAGATTGGTTCGAGATCAGCCAGGAGCGGATCAACCAGTTTGCCGACGCCACCGGAGATCACCAGTGGATTCACGTGGACGTGGAGCGCGCCCGACGCGAATCGCCGTTTGGAGGGCCGATCGCCCACGGTTTCCTGACGCTCTCCCTGATCCCGCGGCTGAGCTGGGACACGTTCAAAATTCAGCAACCGTTCAAACTAAGCGTCAACTACGGGTTGAACAAAGTCCGCTTTATGAGCCCGGTGCCCGCCGGCGCGCGCATCCGCCCGCGCATGAAGTTGCTCGACGTCTCGGAAGTGACGGGTGGATACCAGGCAAACTGGCAGATCACCATCGAGGTGGAGGGTCAGGAAAAGCCCGCGTGCGTGGCCGAGACAGTTTCGCGCTACTACGAGGGGTCGCCCAAATGAGCGCGGAACACCTGCATCCTTCGCCGGAGATGCTGGAGTCGCTGCGCTCCTCCTCCAACGGCGGTCGCGTGGTAATGCTGAACCTGCTGAAGTTCAAGCGCGGCGGAGGATCGAAGGAGTACGGCAAGTACGCGCAGGCGTTCGAAAAGATCCTGAACGCGCACGGGGGCCGATTCCTGTTCCTCGGCCGCTGCGCGGAGAAACTGGCCGGCAACGAGGACTGGGACGCGATGGCGTTAGTGGAGTATCCCTCCCGGCAGGTGTTCGCCCACGTCGTTACGCTGCCCGAAGTGAAGGAAATCGGCGTGTTCCGGGAAGCCGGCCTGGAGCGCACCATGCTGTACGCGATCGACCCGAGAGATTAACATGACCAAACCAGCGTGGCTCGAACCGCTGTTTCCATGGGAGCAACATTCGGCCGCCGTAAACGGGCGTCGAATGTCGTACATCGACGAAGGCCCTCGCGGTGGACCTCCGGTTCTGCTGCTTTCCGGCAACCCGACCTGGGGCTTCCTGTACCGGGACTTCATCGCACCTTTGACCGCGGCGGGGTACCGCGCCATCGCCCCGGATTGGATTGGCGCCGGATATTCCGATCATCCCCGCGACGACTCCGCTCTCACCCTGGCGCACCATATCGCCGACCTGGTGAGCTTCCTGGACCAACTGGATCTTCGCGAGTTTACCATCGTCTGCCAGGACTGGGGCGGCCCCCAGGGGATCGGCGCGGCGTTGCAGCGGGTCGAGCGGCTGGGCGCGCTGGTGATCATGAACACCTGGTGCTTCACCGGCCTGGTGAGCAAATTCCACGCATCGCCCAAACCGTGGACCACGTGGCACTCGCCGCTCGTGGGGCCGTTCTTCATGAAGCGAATCAAGGTCCTTTCCCACAACGGACCTTCGGTGACCACCGCGCGCGGAATGTCCCCGGAAGAAGCCCGCGCCTACCACCATGTTTTCGACGAGCCGGATTCGGACAGCGTCGTCCTGACCTGGCCCCGCACGATTCCGATGCGGGAGGGCGATCGCGGTTGGGCGGATATGACCGCCCTCGAGCGCCGGCTGCCCGAGTTGAAGAATACGCCGGTGCTGCTGTTGTGGGCCCCCGGCGACGAGGTATTCCCCATCGAATTCGCGCACCGCTTCAAGGAATTGCTGCCTCATGCGGAAGGTCCCATCGAGTTCGATCGCGCCCGGCACTTCCTCCAGGACGACCGCGGACCCGACCTCGTTAAGGAGATCGTGCCGTTCCTCGGCCGCGTTCTTGGAAAGGGGCGGAAATGAAATTCTTAACCCCAACACCCGAGCGCCTGTCGTACCTTCGCCCCGACCCGCTGCTGTGGGAGCAGGAACTGGATGTCCGGCCGGAAGTGGCGGAGTCCATCGAACGGGCCTGCGGCATCCGCGCGGGCCGCGTCTATTGGGAATCCGCCCACGATCACCTGTACGCCCTGGAGTTGGCGGACCTCGGCCGCGGACGCCCCTCCATGGCCAAGGTCTTCGGCCATTGGGATCGCTTTGAGCCTCGTCCCCCGGAGCACGAGATCACGGCCGATCTTCTGGACTTCAGCTTGTGGGTGGCGGAGATTGCCGACGGCTTGAATCCGGCCGACGTAGCGAAGGTCGCGCAGTTCGGGGGCATCCGCCCTGGCTGGCCTCAAGGATCGGTGCTGCGCACCTCCGAGGACCGCTTCGCGAACCTCCCGGACTTCTCCTACGAGCCGAAGTACGTCGAGATCGAAGGCCTGCGCATGGCCTATGTCGAGGCGGGTGAAGGCGATCCAGTTTTGATGTTGCATGGGGAACCCACCTGGAGTTACCTGTACCGGCACATGATCCCGCCGCTCGCGGGTCTGGGGCGCGTGATCGTGCCCGACCTGATCGGCTTTGGCCGATCGGATAAGCCCGTGGCCA
>CAYOQB010000028.1:0-39360 GCA_964406035.1 uncultured Solibacteraceae bacterium
GATCGGGGCGCTGCCGAAGATGTTGCTGCCGTTCATCGTAATTGTGCCTGGCATCGCGGCGGTATCGCTGATGAACATGAACATCGGCTACACGCTGCCGGTGAAGGGCAACGGGTACGACTACGACCAGGTGCTGACGACGCTGATGGCGCAGTTCTATCCATCGGGCATGCTGGGGGTGGGGCTGACGGCGCTGATGGCGTCATTCATGTCGGGAATGGCCGGGAATGTGACGGCATTTAATACCGTGTTCACCTACGACATCTACCAGAGCTACATCCGCAAGGACGCCCCCGATTCGCACTACCTGATGGTGGGCAGGATGACGACGCTGGTAGGCATCGCGCTGAGCATCGGCACGGCGTACGTAGCGCAGGCCTACAACAACATCATGGACCTGCTGCAACTGGTGTTCGGATTCGTGAACGCGCCGCTGTTCGCGACCTTCCTGCTGGGCATGTTCTGGAGGCGCGCGACGGGGCACGGGGCGTTCACCGGCCTGGCTTCGGGAACACTCGCGGCGGCGCTGACCCACGGGCTGACGGTGGCGGAGGGCAAAGGCGGCTGGATCGCGCCCCTCGCCACATTCCTGTCCACCATGGCGCAGAATTTCTGGATCGCGATCGCGGCCTGGACCACCTGCTTCGTGGTGACCATCGTCGTCTCGCTGGCCACCCGGCCGAAGACCAGCGACGAACTGGCGGGCCTGGTGCGCGGGCTCACCAAGCTGCCCCCGGGTCACAGCGCGCGGTGGCTGCGGCCGTCCGGACTGGCCGCCGTCGCGCTGGCGGCGCTGGCGTTGCTCAACCTTCTGTTCTGGTAAATGACCATGGATTTGCGAAAAGCGATCGGCTATTTCTTCCTTCTCCTGGGCGCGGCGCTGCTGGCCGCGGGAATCGCCGGCGACTTCACCGCGCCGCTCTCCCAGGCGCCCGTGAATCTCTATAGCGGTGGGAGCATGGTTCTTTTCGGCGGAATCATGGCGGCGCTGTCGGCGCGGCGGTGACCGTTCGCCCCACACCCTTCGCGCGCCGCCCGTGATAGCCTTTCCCCAGAGGCGAGCCGGGAAAACGGCCGCTCGCTAAGAGGGAGCACACAACTGTGAAAGCACTTCGCTTATTGGTGGTGGCGGCAGCATTGTCCGCAAGCGGTCTGGCCCAGATGACCACGGACCAGAAAATCGCGGATTTCACGAACATGTCCCAGTTTTATGTCCGGCATTATACGCCGGCGAACTGGAAGATCGAACAGTTTCGCTTTGACCTGAGGGAAATCGGACCCTGGCTGACCCGGGTTCGCGCCACTCAAAACGACCTGGAATACTTTGACCTCTGTATCGAGTACCTGGCTTCGCTCAAGGACGGGCACATCTCGTACACCATGACGTCCACGTATCAGGCTTACCTGCTGTTCGACGTGGATATCTACGACGACAAGGTGTTGATCGAGTTCATCTCGTCGCGCTTTCCTCGGGACCGGTTCCCGATCGCGATCGGGGATGAGGTGATATCCATTGACGACGCCCCTGTGGAGCGCCTGATCCAGCGCTTCCTGAAGTACGGCGAGAGCGCGAACGTCCGCGCGACACGCCGCCGCGCCGCGGACTTCATCACCTTCCGGCCGCAGGCTGTGATTCCGCAGGCGCCCGACCAGACCAAGAACGAGACCGCCAAGGTCGTCATTCGCAAGCCCGACGGCCAGGAGTTCACCTATGACATCCCGTGGTCGAAATCCGGCCGCGCGGTGACGACGCTGGCGCCGACCACCGGGCCATTCCGCCTGGCGGATCGCGGCAAATCGGCGGTTACCTTCATGCGCGACCGTTCGGAACGTTATGCCGAACTGGCGCAGGCCTGGGGCATCTGGACCGGGGAGCGTGCGGCGTATGCGCCTGACGCGTTGACGGAAGCGGAGCGGATGGCTCGCCAGGATCAGATCGGCGAACTCGCGCCAGAGCAGATCGCGCTGACCGCGCTCGGCCAGTTGACGCCGCTTTATAATCCGCCTCCGGGATTCCGTCTCCGGCTCGGCGCCCGCCCGGGCGATCTGTTCCTTTCGGGCACGTTCCCGGTGGGAACGCAAACGGTGGGCTGGATCCGAATTCCTTCATTCTCACCATCGAGCACCACGGTCGCTTTGCAGCAGTTCCGGCAGGAGATTATCGACCTGCAACAGGGGACCTCCGGGCTGGTGATCGACGTCATGCACAATCCCGGCGGCAGTCTCTGCTATGGATTGGAGCTGCTTCGCTACCTGATGCCGCAGCCCTTCTGGGGCGTCGGCTACTGGATGAAGCCGACCCAATTGTGGCGGAGTTCGTTCGAAAGCCGCCGGGCGAACGCACCCACCGCGCCTTCCCAGGGATGGGAGCGGACCTTGCTCGCGCTCTACGACGACCTGATGTCCGCCGCCTACGCCAAAGGTGAGGAGGTGGGTATCTTCCCGATCTGTTCCTCCTCGCTTACCGCGCTGCCGCAGGATGTCGTGTACACCAAGCCGATCATGGTGCTGACCAATGAGTTCAGCGTCTCGGCGGGCGATACCTTCCCGGCGCTCTTCCAGGACGCCCGCCGCGGCCCGATCGTCGGATACCGCACCGGCGGACTGGGAGGAAACGTGAATAGCTTCCTGACCACCGGAATCAGCGAAGCCAGCCTGAGCATTACCCGGTCCCTGATCGTGCGCGAGCGGGCCGTCAACTCACCCGAGCACGGCATGACCCGTTTCGTCGAGAACGCCGGAGTGCAGCCCGATGTCACGCTGGACTTCATGACCCGCGAGAATCTGCTGACGGGCGGCACGCCGTTCGTCACCGCCTGGATCGCGGAAATGCGCAAGCTTCTGCCGCAGTAAGCGGCCGGCAATGGCAATACAGGCGTCCGCGGGCCTCGCGGACGCCTTTTTTTACGCCAAAACGAGCCCGGATGGGGCGGGAAGGCTTGCGGCAGGCTGTGAGTCGGCTATGATAACCCCTTGGCAATTATTCGAATTTCCGGCTGCGGGAGGCACTTATGAACTTAACGCGGGTTTTCTTCATCTTTCTGTTGGCCGCGTGCTCCGTCCCCGCGGAGCTGACCACGGCGCAGCGAATCGCCGATTTCACGCACTTGGCGAACCTCTTCGAGCGCAATTACTCCGGCGCGCAATGGAAGGGCGAGCTGTTCGGCGTCGATCCGAAGCGTCTGGAACCCTGGCTGACGCGCATCCGTGCTGCTAAGGACGACATCGAGTACCTGGATATCTGCGCCCAATGGGCGGGGCAGTTCCAGGACGGCCACGTAAACTTTCTGGTGAATTCCGGGTTCAGCGCGAATCTGGGCTTCACGGTGGACCTGTACGACGGCAAGGTTCTGATCGATGCGGTGACGGCGGTGCCTTCGCGGTTCCCCATGGCCGTGGGCGATGAGCTGCTCTCGCTGGACGATGTGCCGATGGCGCAGGTGATCGAGCGTTTTCTGCCGTACTCCCAATCAGGCAACCCGAAGTCGTCTCGCCGGATCGCGGTGAATCGCAGCATCAACCGCAGCCAGATCCTGGTGCCAAGCGCGCACCGGATCGGCGACACCGCGCGGGTGCAGATCCGGCGGCGCGGCAGCGGCGAGACGGTCACGTATGACATTCCCTGGAGGAAGTTCGGAACTCCGCTGACCGGCATCGGTACCGTGCCGTCGCCCCTGACCCTGAGCCGGACGGCGGAGGAGCGTCCGGGATCGCTGCGGCCGGAGGATCCGGAAAACCTGTGGGGCGCCTACACCGGCCGCAGGCTGCCACGCGATCCCAACGATCTGACGGAGCGGGAGCGCGCGACCGGATTCGCGTACGCGGAGGACGCCGAGGCGAACGCGGCCGAGATCACCGCCACGGGCCGCTTGACGCCGCTGTTCGACCCGCCTCCCGGCTTCCGCATCCGCCTGGGCACGCGCGCCTCGGACGCGATCTTCAGCGGCACATTCCCGGTGGGCGATGCCACGGTCGGCTTCATCCGCATCGGGACCTTCGCGCCGGCAAGCGTCACGGCGGCGGTGAACCAGTTCCGGGCGGAGATCGCGGAGTTTCAGAACTCGACCTCGGCGCTGGTGATCGACATCATGAACAACAACGGCGGCTCGCCCTGCTATGCGGAGACGCTGGTAGGGCATCTGTCCTCTTCCCCGTTCTGGTCGGCGGCTGCCTGGTATCGCGCATCGCAATTCTGGGTGCGCAACTTCGAACAAAACACCGCGTTCTACCGGGCGACGGCGCCGCGCGGCTGGGAGCCCCTGGTGACCGAGATCTACGAGAACGCCATGCGGAGCGCCTACCAGAAAGGCGAGTACGCGGGCGTCTTCCCGGTGTGCGGCGCATCGCTGACGGCGCTTCCGGCGGACCTGATCTACCGCAAGCCGGTGGTGCTTCTGACCAACGAACTGAGTTTCAGCGCGGCGGACCGCTTCGCGGCGCTGTTCCAGGATGCGAAGCGGGGACCCATTCTGGGGCAGCGCACCTCCGGGCTCGGCGGCAGCGTGGTCACCTTCGGCGCCGGACAGTTCAGCGAGGCTCAGGTGCGGATCATGGTGGCGATCGCCGTGCGCGAGAAGGAGGTGGCGACCCCCGATTATCCCCCGTCGCGATTCTACGAGAACGTGGGAGTCCGGCCCGATATCGAAGTCGAGTATCAGACCGAAGCCAACCTGCTGGAGCGTGGGCGTCCCTTCCTGACGCGCCTGGCCGGGGAAATCCAGAAGCTGCTGCAGCGCCAATAGGAGAACGCAAACATGAGAACCATACGAATCTCTTCCCTGCTGGCCGTTTTCTCGGCAATGAGCTTCGCGGAGCTGACCACCGAACAGCGCGTGTCGGACTTCATCGAACTCGGCAACCTGTTCGCGCGGCACTACACTCCGGTGCAATGGAAGGCGGAGCTGCTGGGCGTGGACGCCCTGAACCTGCGCCCCTGGCTGGAGCAGGTGCGCGCCGCCAAGGACGATATCGAATATCTGGATGTCTGCGTCCGCTACGTGGGCAGCCTGCAGGATGGGCACGCCAACTTCCTGCTGCAGTCCAGTTTCACGGCGACGCTCGGCTTCAACGCGGACCTGTACGAGGGTAAGGTGCTGGTGGACGCGCTTCGCGCGAACCTGCGCGGCATCGCCATCGGCGATGAAGTGGTGTCGATGGACGATCGCCCCATCGCGGAGTGGCTGGAGCGGATGAAACCGTACGCGTCGGCGGGAAGTGTGGACTCCACCCGGCGCATCGCGTCCAATCTGCTCTTCAACCGGACGCAGCAGGCCATACCGTGGACGCATCGCGTCGGCGATACCGCCAAACTTGAAATCCGCAAGGCGGACGGCACGATGGCGACGGTCACCGTCCCGTGGTTGAAGTCCGGCGTTCCGGTGACGGAACTCGGGCGAGCGGGCGGGTTGCGCAGCACGATCGTGAGGCTGGGCGACAAGCCGGTGAAGATGTGGCAGGAGGATCCCTCCAACCCCTGGGGCGCTTATACAGGCGAGCGGGCGGGGTTCCCCGAAGATGCACTGACCGAGAAGCAGAAGGCAACCCGCAGCGAAGTGGAATTCCGGATGTCGCCGGCCATGGACATGATCACCAGCACCGGGCGATTCACGCCGCTATTCAATCCCCCGGAAGGGTTCCGGGCCAGGCTGGGCGGGCGGGTCACCGATGAGTTCCTGTCCGGAACGTTCCCGCTGGGCAGCGCCACCATCGGGTTCCTGCGGATCCCGAACTTCACGCCCCGCAGCGCCAACAATGCCATTCTGCAGTTCTGGGCGGAGATCGACGCCTTCGAGCTGACCACGTCGGCGCTGGTGATCGACATCACCAACAACGGCGGCGGCAACGGCTGTCTGGCCGAGCTCTACATGCAGAGCCTGGCTCGCCGCCCGTTCTGGGGCGTGAATAGCTGGTACAAGCCCTCGCAGCGCTGGGTGCGCTCATTTGAGAGCAACAGCGCCTTCTACCGGGCGGTGGGCGAGCCTTGGGAGATCCGCCTGGCCGAGCATTACGAGGGCCTGATGCGCGAAGCCTACCAGAAGGGCGAGTTCACCGGCGTGTTCCCCACGTGCAGCGCGACCCTGGATCCGCCGCCCGACCTCGAGTTCGGCTACAGCAAGCCGGTAATCCTGCTGACCAATGAAATGAGCTTTTCCGCCGCGGACCTGATGGCGGCGATGTTCGCCGACGCCAGGCGCGGTCCCATCTTCGGCCGGCACACGGCGGGACTCGGTGGCGGCACCATCAATTTCAACGGACCGGGGCTGAGCGAATCGATCGTCCGGTCCACGGTGCAGATTCTGGTGCATCGCGACGCCGTTTCTGTGCCGGGGTACGCCGCCACTCGTTTCTACGAGAACATCGGCATCGCGCCGACGGTGGAAGCGGAGCTGAACACGCGGGAGAACCTGATCAACGGCGGCCGGACTTATTTGAACCGTTTGCTGGAGGAAATCCGGAAACTGTTGCCGTAGCGCCGATGAATCGCCGCTAGGCGATAATAGACGCTGTCAACATGCCAGATACCACCCGACCCTCCAGCGCCAAGCGCTTCGTGCTCGCGGCCCGGCCCGTGGGCTTTCCCCAGGAATCCGATTTCCGCCTGGAAGAAGCGCCGCTCCCCGGCTTACAACCCGGACAGGTCCTGCTGAAAACGCTGTGGCTCTCCGTGGACCCATACATGCGAGGCCGCATCAGCGGCATCAAGTCCTACGCCGCGCCGGTGGAGATCGGCGGGACCATGGTCGGCGGGGCGGTGGGTGAAGTGGTCGAATCGAACTTTGACGGCCTCCAGCCGGGCGACATCGTGGAAGCGTATTCGGGCTGGCAGGAGTACGCGGTGTATGACGGCAAGGCGGCGCGCAAGCTCGATCCCTCGCTCGCGCCGGTGCAGACCGCGCTGGGCGTGCTCGGGATGCCGGGCTTGACCGCGTATTTCGGGCTCATCGACATCTGCGCCCCGAAAGCCGGCGAGACGGTAGTGGTGTCCGGCGCGGCGGGCGCGGTGGGTTCCATCGTGGGCCAGATCGCCAGGGCGCTGGGCTGCCGCGTGGTGGGTGTCGCCGGCGAGGACGACAAGATCGATTGGCTGCTGCGCGAATGCGGCTTCGACGCGGCGTTCAACTACAAGAAAGTCACCGACTACCGCGCGGAGTTCAAGAAGCTGTGCCCCAACGGCGTGGATTGCTACTTCGACAACGTCGGCGGTCCGATCACCGACGGCTTGTGGCCGCTGCTGAACGTTCACGCGCGAGTTTGCGTCTGCGGCCAGATTTCGCAGTACAACAACACGCAGGTGGAAATGGGACCTCGCAACCTGGGGCAGTTGATCGTGTCGCGGGCGAAAGTGCAGGGAATGCTGGTGTCGGACTACGCGCCGCGTTTCCCCGAGGGTCTGAAAGCGCTGGCCGGCTGGCTGCGCGAAGGCAAGATCCAGTGGCGGGAAACGGTGGTGGAAGGCTTCGAGAACACGCCCAAAGCCTTCATCCAACTGCTGCAAGGCGCCAACACCGGCAAGATGCTGGTAAAAGCGTAGGCGATCAGCTCCGGCGGCGCTTGCGTCCTAGCAACGCGAGCCCAGCCAGCGCCGAGCCCAGCAACCCCAAGGTTCCGGGTTCCGGAACCGGCGCCGTCTGGCTGAGACGCCAAACGTTCTGATTGTCGTCACGCATATTGAAGCGGAAGGTCACGTTATCGCCGGGCAACACGCGGAACGAATCGAAGGTGAATCGCAGGAAGTCGGCCGGATCGTTGGTGCGGGTGACCGTCCAACCGTCAGCGCCGGCGCCGTTCACGAACACTCCCACGCTTTCCAGCCAGGTGGCGAACGCCGCGTCCTGCTGGAACGAGATGCCGTCTTCCATGGGCGAGTCCGCCCAGCGGCCGTTGAAGTCGGTCGATTGCAGCAGGATCTCGAAAACGCCCCAGGAATAGCCGCTGTCGTTGGTCACCGATTTGCAGACGCTGAACACGCCGCCGGGACCGGAGACCGCATCGGTCTGGAGCGCACCCGACGGGCCGATGGACTCGTTGAAAGTAACCCCCGCGCCCGCGCAGGGGCTCAAGACAACGGACGAAAATGCGTTCTCGGGATGCAAGGCTAACCCGAGCA
The DNA here is from genome assembly GCA_964406035.1 of uncultured Solibacteraceae bacterium. Lineage (GTDB taxonomy): Bacteria > Acidobacteriota > Terriglobia > Bryobacterales > Bryobacteraceae > JAIEPW01. Next base: position 8,108 of record CAYOQB010000028.1, read on the forward strand.
AAGCGATGGCGAAAATACAGGTTTTCATAAATCGCGCCTGACCGATCTTAGAGCGGGCGCATGCCTTCCCGAATGGAACTTCAGTCCCGGCTTTTTCGTCGCGGTACTAGTCCGGAAGTTGGCGCGGGCGTGCGCGAGCGCGAGTTGCTAACCTGTTGCGGTGAAGCGGAAGCCGCAACGCGTAACACCGCGCGACATCGTTCTGCTGGGACTTCGCGATCCCAGCGAGGAGCGTGACCGGGCGATCCGCAAGACCATCCGATCGATTCCCAAGGGCCGCGTCGCCACCTACTCGCAGGTAGCCGCCGCGGCCGGTTATCCCCTGTATCACCGCCAGGTGGTCCGCATTCTCAGGCTGGACGGCGATCGCCTGCCGTGGCAGCGCGTCGTCGGCGCGGGCGGGCTCATCAAGCTGCGCGGCGGCAGCGCGCTGGAGCAGAAAATGCGGCTGGAGCTGGAGGGCGTGCGTTTCCGCGGCAAGCGGATCGACATGGAGGCTCACCAGCACGCGTTCCGGAGCTGGGAGACGGAGAGCGATTGATTCAGGATCGGGTTGCGCGCCGCACCCGTCCCAGCCTTTGCGGCAGCAGCGTCCACGCGGTTTCGATCCACTCGCAGAGCAGCGGGCGCGTGTCGCGGGGATCGATGATCTCCTCGATCCCGAACGACTCCGCGGTGCGGAACGGCGACATGTACTGGCGCAGGCGATCCTCGATGCCGCGGCGGTGTGCCTCCGGATCGGGCGCGGCGGCGATCTCGCGTTTGTAAGCCGCCTGGACGCCGCCTTCAATGGGCAGCGATCCCCAATCGCCCGAGGGCCAGGCATATCGCAGATTCAGGCCCTGAGCGTTGCCGTGCGCCGCGCCCGCGACCCCGAAGCAGCGGCGGATCAGGATGGAGATCCAGGGCACGGTGGCCTGATACACGGCGACCATCGCGCGCGCACCGGCGCGCACCGTGCCCGCGCGCTCCGCGGCGGTCCCGATCAGGAAGCCGGGGTTGTCCACGAAATTGACCACCGGCAGGTGGAAGGTGTCGCAAAGGTCCACGAAGCGGATCATCTTCTCCGCCGCGGGCGCGTCCACCGCGCCGCCGCCGCGCCGCGGATCGTTGGCCATCACGCCCACGGGATATCCGTTCAAGCGCGCCAGGCCGGTGACCAGCGGGCGGCCGTAGTAGGGGCCGATTTCGAAGAAGCTGCCGCGGTCCAGCACCATGCTGATGATCTTCCGCACGTCATAGGAGCGGCGGCGATCGCGCGGGATGACCGACAGCAGGTCTTCCTCGCGTCGATCCCGGTCGTCCGCGGGATCGACCACCGGCGGCGCTTCGTACACGCTCGACGGCATGTAGGAAAGGAAGCGGCGAATGGTTGCGAACGCTTCGTCCTCGGATTCCACTTCGTTGTCCACGGCGCCCGACAGGTGCGTGTGGATGTGCGAGCCGCCGAGCTGCTCCTTGTCCACCTTCTCGCCGACGCCGCGCTCGACCACCGGAGGTCCGGCGACGAAAAGCTGGCTGACGCCGCGCACCATAAGGGAGAAGTGCGACGTGGCGACACGCACCGCGCCGAGACCGGCGACGGGTCCCAGCGCGGCGGCGATCACCGGGACCTCGCCGAGCAGCTCCACCACCTTGTCCCAGGACGGATTGGCGGGCACGTAGGTGCGCCCGATCATTTCCAGCGTCTTCACGCTGCCGCCGCCGCCGGTGCCGTCCACCAGGCGGATCATGGGGATTTTCAGGCCCAGCGCGAGCTTCTCGCCGTAACCTGCCTTGTCACCGACCACGGCGTCGGCGGCGCCGCCCCGGACGGTGAAGTCGTCGCCGCCCACCACCACGCGCCGCCCGTCGACGCGGCCCGTGCCCATGACGAAGTTGGAAGGCGTGAACGAGATCAGGTCACCGTGTTCGTCATATTTCGCCTTGCCGGCCAGCGCGCCGGTTTCGTGAAACGATCCTGCATCCAGCAGCTTGTCGATGCGCTCGCGTACGGTGAGGCGTCCGGCGGCGTGCTGCCGTTCGACATTCTCGGCGCCGCCCATCATGCGCGCGAGTTCGGCGCGCCTCTTGATTTCGTCAACTTCTTTTTGCCAGCTCACGGTGGGAAGAACTCAGTCTAACTCACGCGAGCGAGCCGGCCAGGCGTAGAGCTTCCTCTCGCGTGGTGACGGTTCCCTCCAGTTGGGCATCTTCCACCGCGTCCAGAATGCGGCGGAACGCGGGCCCGGGCGTGAGGCCCATGGCGATCAGGTCTTCTCCCGAAACCAGGCGAGGCGGCCGCAGCACTTCCTCCGGCATGGCGGCGAGCTTCTCCAGCGCGAAGTTGTAGGAGGCGAGGTCGCGATGCGAGCTGAGACAATCCACCTTGTGCAGCGCCAAATGTTCGTCGAAATGGGGCAGCCGCAGAAACTTCTTCAGCGTGCTTTCCTTCATGCGGAACACGTCCAGGAAGCGCATGTGGTGGGCGACCAGCGCCTCCACCCGCTCCGTCTGCTCCTGCGAGAAGCGGAGCCGCGTCAGGATTTCGCGCGCGATGCGCACGCCGACGTCTACGTGACCGTCGAAGCGGATGCGATCCGGAGCGCGCCGGAACGTGGGCGGCTTTCCGGAATCGTGCAGCAGGACGCCCCAGGCCAGCTCCGCTGACGGATGCTCCAGCGCGTCGAGCATCAACAGCGTATGGGTCCACACGTCGCCCTCGGGATGATATTCGGGCGGCTGCTCCACCCCGCGCATCGCCTCGATCTCGGGCAGCAGCTCGCGCAGCAGCCCGGTGTCGTAGAGCAGTTCGAAGGCGCGCCGGGGATGGCCCTCGGTCAGCATCCGGGTGAGCTCGTCGCGGATGCGTTCGGCGGAGATGCGATGGATGCTGTGCCGCTGATCGCGGATGGCGGCGAAGGTGGCTTCCTCGATGCGGTACTGGAAGCGCGCGGCGAAGCGGACCGCGCGCAGCATGCGCAGATGATCCTCCTCGAAGCGGCGGGCGGGGTCGCCGATGGCGCGGATGACGCCGTCGCGCAAATCGGCCAGCCCCCCGGTGTAGTCGGTCACCTCGCCGGACTCGGGGTCCATCAGCAGCGCGTTGATGGTGAAGTCGCGGCGCTGCGCGTCCCGCCGGGGATCGGTTTCGAAGGAAACGGTGGACGGGCGCCGCCCGTCCTCATAAGCGTGATCGCTGCGAAAGGTGGCTATCTCGACGGCCTCCCCGCCGGCCGCCTTCGCCAGAACCACGCCGAAGTGAGCGCCCACCCGGACCGAATCCGGGAACAGCGCGAGCACCTGCTCGGGCCGCGCGCTGGTGGCGATGTCATAGTCGGAGGGTTCGCACCGCAGCAACAGGTCGCGCACGCAGCCGCCTACCAGGAAGGCTTGATGTCCGGCCTCCCGCAGCGTTCCGATAAGGCTGCGCGCGTGCTCCGCTGCGCGGGAATCGGGCATTTGATCGTAGAATAGACGGTTGGAACCCCAAAGTGGGATGCCATGTCAGAAGAATCATCTAGTAAGCTGTCGTCGCCCAAGGTAGTTGTCGCGACGACCGTAGCGCTCTCCTTCATCAGTTTCTGGCGCGGAGCAGCAATCGTTCTCAGCGATCTCGGCTCCACCATGTTCTACGTCGGAGGCATCGCCGAGAAAGCCATCGGCGAAGCCGCGCCCTGGTTCGTCCTCTCGGTGATGTTTTTCGGCTTCGCCATCCGCGCCGTCTACACCGAAAGCTCCTCCATGTTCGTGCGCGGCGGCGTTTACGTCGTGGTGCGCGATTCCATCGGCCCCAACATGGCCAAGCTGTCCGTGTCGGCGCTGGTGGTGGACTACATCCTCACCGGGCCGATCAGCGTGGTCAGCGCGGGGCAGTACCTGGGACGCCTGATCAACGAAATTTTGGAGCTGGGACACCGGCCCGCGCTGGTGGAGCCGAACGAATTCGCCGTGTTCTTCGGCGTCGCGGTGACGCTGTACTTCTGGTGGATGAACATCAAGGGCATTCACGAATCGAGCGGCAAGGCGCTGCGCATCATGCAGGTGACCACCATCATGGTGGTGGTGCTGGTGACCTGGTGCCTGCTGACGCTGCTGCTGCGCGGCGGGCAACTGCCGCCCGCGCCGGTGCCGGAGAACATCAAGTTCACCGAGGACGCCACCGGCTGGCTGACCGGCACCTTCTGGATCCAGCTTCCGTTCGTGATCATGCTGGTGGGCTTCGGCCACTCCCTGCTGGCCATGAGCGGGTTCGAGACGCTGGCTCAGGTCTATCGCGAGATCGCCTATCCGAAACTGAAGAACCTGAAGATCACCGGGCTGATCGTCTGCACCTACGCGCTGCTGTCGACGGGCCTGATCTCGCTGTTCGCGGTGATGATCATCCCGGACAATGTCCGGCCGCAGTATTACGACAACCTGATCGGCGGGTTGTCGATGAACCTGGTGGGTCCGGAGGTGCTGCGGCTGGCGTTCCACGTCTTCGTTGTCATCGTCGGCGTGTTGATTCTCTCCGGCGCGGTGAACACGTCGCTGATCGGCGCCAACGGCGTTTTGAACCGGGTTGCGGAGGATGGCGTGCTGCTGTCCTGGTTCCGCCGGCCGCAGAAGCGCTTCGGAACCACGTACCGGATCATCAACATGATCACCATCGCGCAGGTGGCCACCATCATCGGCAGCCAGGGCGATGTTTACCTGCTGGGCGAGGCGTATGCCTTCGGCGTGGTGTGGAGCTTTTCGCTGAAGGCCCTAGGCGTGCTCGCGTTGCGCTTCCAGCGGCATGACCAGGAATATAAGGTCCCGCTGAACTTTCGCATCGGCAAGACCGAGATTCCGGTGGGCTTGGGCCTGATCACCATGGCGCTGTTCCTGGTGGCGATCGCCAACCTGTTCTCGAAGAAGATCGCGACCATCTACGGCGTGTCCTTCACGGTTCTGCTGTTCGCCCTGTTTCTGATCTCGGAGTACGTGAACCGGCGCGCGCGCCGCTCCAGCCAGAAGGGGCTGGAGGAGTTCAACCTGGAGCACGAGGAGCAGATCGATTGCGAGGCGGTGAACGCGAGGCCGGGCTGCGTCCTGGTGGCGGTCCGCGATTACAACCGCATGGATCACCTGAAGAAGGTGCTGGAGAAAACCAACCTCCGCCGCCACGACATCGTGGTGATGACGGTGCGGCAGGTCTCCGCCGGCGCCGGCGAATACGATCTGTCCAAGGCGCAGATCTTCAGCGACTACGAGAAGCAGTTGTTCAGCCACGTGGTGGAGCTCGCCGAGAAGCAGGGCAAGCCGGTGGAGTTGCTGGTGGTGCCCGGCGTGAATCCGTTCGACGCGATGGTGCTGGCGGCGAACCGGCTGCAGGCCTCGCGCCTGGTGTCGGGAGTTTCCGCGCGGATGTCGTCGGAGGAACTGGCGCGGCGCATCGGGCTCGCCTGGGAGCGCCTGCCGGAGCCAAGGCATGCCTTCTCGCTGGAAGTCATCGCGCCGGACCGCGCTTCGATGTTCGTCAACCTGGGTCCGCATCCGCCGCGGCTGTGGCCGGAAGACGTCGAACGCGTCCACGATCTCTGGCTCGAATTGAGCGAAGCCGACGGGCTGGGATCGAAGCTGCATCACCGCGACGTGGTGGGGGTCGCGTTGCGCCGCCTGGAAGAGGAATTGAAAGCCGGCAAGCGGGATCAGGTGGTGGATGCGCTGCGCAATGAAGTCCGCAAGGCGTAACCGATTCGAAAAGCTGGCGCGCTAGTCTGGAAGCAAGCGATGAAAATCTTAATTCTGGTGGTGTGCGCGATGGCGGCGTCTGCCAAGGTGGAAGTGCACGGGCATCGCGGCGCCCGCGCGGCGATGCCGGAGAACACGATGCCGGCCTTCGAGTACGCGATCGCGCAGGGCGCCGACGTGCTCGAGCTGGACATGCAGGTCACCCGCGACAACGTCGTCGTGGTCTCCCACGATCCGGTGATGCACGCGCCCATTTGCACTGGACCGAAGGAGAAGGGCGTGATCCGCCAGATGACGCTGGCGGAGGTTCGCGAATGGGATTGCGGAGCGGTGCGGAACCCCGCGTACCCGCTGCAGAAGACCGTGCCCGGCACCCGCATGCCCACGCTCGAGGAAGTGTTCGCGCTCGCCCCGCGGGGCGCGTTCCTGTTCAACATCGAGACCAAAATGTCGGATAAGCCCGGCGAATCGCCCGAGCCCGAGGAGTTCGCCCGGCTGGTGCTGGACATCGTCCGCAAGCACAAGCTGGAAAATCGCGTGATCCTGCAGTCCTTCGATTTCCGCACCCTGAAAGCCATGCGCAGGCTGGCGCCGGAGATCAAGCGGGCGGCGCTGTACGCGGGCATGCCCAAGGATTTCGTCTCGCTGACGCGAGAAGCGGAAGCGGACATGGTCTCGCCCGTGTGGCAACTGGTGAACAAGGGCCGCGTGGAGAAGGCTCACGCCGCCGGCATCCCGGTGGTCCCGTGGACCGCCAACAAGCCCGAGCAGTGGGACAAGCTGATCGCCGCCGGCGTGGACGCGATCATCACCGACGACCCGGCGGGGTTGATCGCGCACTTGAAGACCAAGGGCCTGCGCTAGGAGCGCTTCTTCTTCATCCAGGCAGCCAGCGTTTTCTCGCGATCGCCTTCCCCCCAGCTCTGCTCGATTTCCGCCTCCGGCACTCCCGCGACACGCCCCAGCAGGAAGTAGGCGGGCAGCGCATGCGGCAGGTGCTTCCACTTGGCCATTTCCAGCAGCGCGGGCAGGGCGCGTTCCCGCAGTTGCTCCAGGACCAGCGGATCGCGCGATTCCGTTAACTGCAGCAGCGCCAGCGACGCCTTGTTGCGATCGGTCCACACCAGCGAGTTCAACATCTCCACCAGCCATGTCGCGGAGATGCGAACGCTGGCTTGCGGATTCACCTTGCCGTACACGGCGATGGCGCTCAGGGAGCGGATCGCGTTGTTGCGGACCGGGGCGTAGGCATCCTTCACCGCCAGCGCCAGCTCGCGAGCCGCCTCCGCTTTATCCCCCAGGTAGCCGATGGCCCAGGCGGCCATGGCGCGATGCTCCGGGTCGGCGGAGCTGTTCAGCGTTTCGCGAATCACGTCGCGAGTGTCGCGGGCGTAGGCCAGCATTCGCTGCTGCGCGGCGCGGACCTCCGGGTCGGCCGCCAGCGCGTGACCGGCGGTGAGATCCTCGGCGGAGGCGCCGGAGCGCGCGGCCTTGTCATAGCCCGCCATCACTTGCTGGTACAGTTCCACCAGTTCCGCCGGCAGGCGGACATCGCCGGTGGGGTTGGTCCGGTAGTCGAAACGCGGCGCCCCGCGCTCCTCGATGCCCGCATACAGGATCAACTGGCCGTCCGCGCAGCACACCACGGTTACCTGCGTGTCCACCACTTCCTTCATCTTGTCGATCTGGTCTTCCATCGTGCCCTTGCCGATGGTCAGCGGCATCCCCTCGGAGATCCCGATGGCGCGGCGCAAGTCCTTCTCGGAAACCTTGCGGTTGCCGTAGAAGCTGATAATCCCGACCTTGGGGACCTCAGCGGGGGCGGTTTCGCGCACCAGAAGCGCGAGCGCCAAAAGAGCGAGCGAGTTGCGAATCACAGGTGTTGGACGGCGGCCGGGGCCTCCCGGATGCAGATCACGCCTGTTTTTCCGCCAGCGGTCCCACGATCGGCAGCACGAATTTCTCGTTGTTGTACGCCTTCCACATCAGGAACAGCCACAGGAAGATCGACCCCAGCCACAGGACCAGGCTGAGCAGCAGCGAAATCATCCAGCCGACCACCGGCACCATGGCGATGATGGTGCCCACTATCGTCAGCACGATGGACAGCACGATCATCCCGGCGCTGAAGAAGATCGCCTGGAAGGCGTGGAAGCGGGTCAGCTTGTTCCTGTTATAAGGTTCCAGCACCAGGAACAGCACGCCGGTGATGATCCCCAACAGGTAGCACAGCGCGTTGGCGACGTTGCTTTGCAATCCGCCCTCCTGCGCCGGCGGCGGGGGCGGCGGCGCATATCCCTGCTGGCCGCCGAAATCGCTGGGTCCGCGATCGAATGTTCCCGGCGCGGGTCCGAACTGGCTGCCGCCCGGCGGCGGGGCCGGATTGCCTCCCGGAGGCGCCGCGGCGATCGTGGCGCCGCACTTCGCGCAGAATTTTCCTTGAACCGGGGCACCGCAGTTTGGGCAGAAAGCCATCGTATTCTCCTGGAACAATGTAAATCGAATCAGTCCGCCTTGGCAAGACAACAAAGCGGCTGGACGGTTTCCAGGATCAGTTTCTCAATTCGAGCCCAAAGGGCCGCGTCGGCGTCAATGGTGGCGTGGGGCCGGTACCAGTGCCGCTGCCAGTGATCGTAGCGGTCCGGCGGCAATTCGATTTTGGCCTTCCGGTAGGACAGCTTGTGGTTGCCCAGGATCTCGGTTTTCTCCGGATCTTCGGCCCGGATTCGCTGCACGCCGCGCACCGGCCAGGAGGACTGGAAGAAGTTGATCGCCCGCTTCACGTTGGCCGGAATCACCGAATCGTGGCGGCCCCAGCTATCCACCTGCACCGTAAGCAGGACCGGAATTCCCAGGCCCTGCAACTCCCGGGCGAGCTGCACCGTGGCCGATCCGCCCTTGCTGAACCCGTAGATCACGATCCTTGCGGCGGCGGCTTCGCCCGGATCCACGGCCCCGCTGCGATCCCGGTCCAGCGACTTCACGATCAGCTCGCGCACCAGCCTGCGATTGCGATTCGCCGCGGTTTCCACATGCACGCGGGGCAGCTTGCGGTCCCGCAGGCTGATGGCGACCTTGGAGACCGCGCGAATGGGATTGAAGTCGCGCTCCCAGCCATGCATGAATCCGACTACCAGGATGTCGCCGCCCGGCAGGGGCGTGGGAGTGTGAAACTCAGGCGGCGGATGGGATGCGGCGGCGAACAACAGAAGCGATACAGCAGAGTACATTTACAAACCCATGATGTGAAATCCGGCGTCGACGTACAACACGTTGCCCGTCACGCCGCGGCCCAGGTCGCTGGCCAGGAACACGGCGGTGTCGGCGACCTCCGCCGGATCCGTGTTCCGGCGCAAGGGCGCGTGGGACGCCACGCCTTCCAGTACTTTCGAGAAATCCTTGATGCCGCGCGCCGCGGCGGTCTTGATGGGGCCCGCGGAGATCGCGTTCACGCGGATGTTTTGCGGTCCCAGATCGCTGGACAGGTAGCGGACGCTGGCCTCCAGCGCGGCTTTGGCGACGCCCATCACGTTGTAGTTGGGGATCACGCGGACCGCGCCCAGATAGGACAGCGTCATCACGGAGCCGCCGCGGGTCATCGCCGGGGCGCAGGCTCGCGCCACCGCCACCAGCGAAAACGCGCTGATCTCCTGCGCCGTCAGGAAGCCTTCGCGGGAGGTCTCGACAAAGGGCCGCGCCAGATCCTCGCGGTTGGCGAAGGCAATGGAATGGACCACGCTGTCCACGCCGCCGGCTTCGCGGCAGACCTCGGTGAGCCGTTCCAGATCGCCGGGCTGCGTGACATCGCAGGAGAACACCTTCGACGCGCCGAGCTCCCCGCCGAGTTCCTCCACCGATTTCTGCAGGCGCTCGCCCTGGTAGGTCAGCAGCAGGTTCGCGCCCTCCCGCCGGAAGGCCTGCCCGATGGCGTAGGCGAGGCTCCACTTGTTGGCGATCCCGAGGATTACCGCGGTCTTGCCTTGCAGCAAATTGGACATGAACTTAATAGTGTAGCGCCGCTCTACTTCGATTTCCGGATGCGGTCGAAGAAGTCGTACACATCGGGGACGGCGGTCACCATGATGCTGACGTGGTCGTCGGCGGGGTACTCGCGGTATTCGAAATTCTTGAGAATGGGTTTCGCGGCTTCGGCCAGCCGCCGCGCGCCGGCGGGTTGCGCGATGGTGTCCTTGGCCCCCTGCGCGAAGAAAACAGGCATGTCGGGCGCGGCCTTCAGCGCCTCGGCCGAGGTCATGGCGCCGGCGATGGGGCCCAGCGCGGCCCACTTCGCCGGGTACTTAAATCCGATGGCCCAGGTCCCGCCCGCGCCCATCGAGTGGCCGGTCAGGAAAGTGTGGCGGTCCTCGATCGGGTACATCGCGCGCACGCGATCCAGCACGTCCAGCACATCCTTTTCGGAGTTGCCGCGATAGCCGCCGAAAGGACCGCGGCCGTTTGGCGAAGCGACGATATACCCCCGGCTCTGGGCCTGCGTGGTGGCGACGCTCAATCCGCTGCGCGGGTCGCGATACGCGTCGAACTGCGTGTTCTCGTTGCCCGAAGCGCCGTGCAGGGTGACGATCAAGGGGTACTTGCGGGCCGGATCGAAGGGCTCGGGCACAAACAGCCGGAAGGGTTGCAACTTCTGGTCCACGTCGCTGCGATAGGCCAGCAGCAGGTCGCCGGAGAGCGATTTCCAGGGGCTCTGGCCCGCTTGCAGGGCGCGCGCAAGCTTCTCGGCGGTCCGCAGATTGCGCAACTCGGCCGGAGTTTCGGCGGCGGGCGCGGCGGTGCGGATGCCCCCCAGGTGCGGACCCAAGGCCCGCAGCAGCATCGGATGACCGCGGGTCAGCATATCGGTGGCGTAGCTGCCGGAGGCGTCGCGAAGGCGGTCCACCAGCCATTCCAGCGATTCGAGCGCGGTCCGGTCCGCGCCGGCGGCGTCGCGCAGGGAGGCGAACTGCGCCTGCAGGGTGGAAATGCGGCTGGCGGCTTTTTCCGCCACCACGAAGCCCCGTGCGGCGTCGATCAGCACTTCACCTTTGGGCGACAGCAGGCGATATCGCACTTCCCACGCGCCGGGCTTCAGCTTGCGGGTGTCGATGGGACGGGAGATCGTCTGGAAGTCTTTTATGGACTCAGAACCCAGCGATTTGGTCTTGCCGCCGCGCGGGGCGAGGCTGAGCTCCGCTTGGTATGTTCCCGAAGGCGGCGCGGGAAGCGCGAACAGCGGCTCCAGGCGCGCTGCAAACGGCTCGCCGGGAGTGACGATCACGCGTGGCAGCGTCAGGTCGAAGGAGGACGCCACCTCGGTCTGCTCGGAGAGCGCTACGCCGCCCATCGAGAGCAGGAATCGCGAGACCAGCCGGTAGGCGGTGTCGAAGTCGCGCCGGCCGGTCGCCTGTGTCGCGGCGCGATACAGCGCCTGCTGCTCCGGGTTCATCTTCGCGCCTTGCGATACGCCGAGAGCGAGAATGCCGACCGCGCCCATGTCTTCAGGGTTGATGGATTTCAGGACTTTGCCTTCCACCTTGGTCCAGTCCGGGGACGGAGCAGGGAATTGGGCGAGCAGGGTCGCGGCGATGAGGGCGATCCAGAGTCGAGGCATGGGGTCATTCTACTGGGAGCCACGACCGTGACGCTTGCGGCTCTCATTGTGATTAGTGTGCAGGTCGCCGCCAAATGCGGGCTCATTTAAGCGAACCCGTAGCGCCGCCTTCAGGATCGCGCAAGCCCAGATCTGGCGCGAATGAAAGCTCCGGAGAATGCTTCACGCGCGCCAGTATGAATTAATCCAAACGGCGGCGGAATGTGCAGCGTGGCATACTGAAAATTGTGGAGTTTGACCACTCCGGAGGGCGGATGCGGGAGAATACTTCGCCTAAGGTCCGGCCATTGAAATCGCTAAGGGCGATTGTGCTCGCCTGCGGCTGTTTCGCGCAGGAAGAAAAGCACGACCTTTTTTCTCTTTTGCGGGATCGTGCGGCGGGATTGCCGACGGAGTTCCGGGTTGAAGGTCTGCTGCGGCTCAACAGTTCTGGAGTTGCGGCCACGCGGGACGCCCGTATCGCGGCGCTGGAGGACGCTTGGTTGGCGGCTTCCCAAGCGCCAACTCCATATCGTAGCGTGATTGGCGGGAGGACGGACACCCGCGCCTTCCACGAGGTTTGGTTCCACGGCTTGGACGCGCTGAGTCTGCAGACCCGCGTCCTGGAAGCAATGTCGGCATTGGAGCCGCACGGCGCGCTGGAAAGGTTTCGTTCCATGCCCCCACCCGTCGTGGCCAACGTTCCTTGCTCGATCCTCGGCGTGCCCAACGTGGAGGCGTACTATCAGGCTGCGGTGCGCCTTTTGAAGGCGGCGGAAGCTCGCGCGCGGCTCAAGCCTGACGTGCGGCTGCGTTTCGGCCAGGACCTGATGAGGTCGGCGACCTCCACCGCGCATCTCCCCGGCGCGATTCTCGCCTTGACCTCGATCCCGGCAAGCGAGGAGGAGCGCCGGTTGTGGACGATCACGCTCGCCGGCGCCGTCGATCACATGGACAGCAGCGATCGCGTGCTTGGCGCCTTGGAGGCAAGGCATCTGGCTCCCCTTGACGCTCTGCTGCAGACGGAACCCCAAGCGGAGTTGCTGGCCGCCGCGTTGCGCGGGCTGGTGCTAAGGCAATCGCGAAAAGCGGTCTGTTCGAACAATGTCGCCTCACCGAAACGCGCCGAGCTGGTGCGGAGCGTGAACCGGCTGCTGACGGTGGCGGACCCCGGTGGGCAGCGGCAGCGCCCGATCGTCAGCGAGGAACTGGCGCACGGCCGGGTCGAGTTGTCACCGCCGAATCCTCCGTTTTGGGAATCCGCCGCCTCGCGGAAACTCCTCGAGACCTTGCAAACTCTTAACCGGATACACCCCAGGTCCGAACAGCCGCGCGCCGTGCGTCCGCCGGGAACGGAAGGGCAACGCGCGCCTTCAGCGCCGCGGTCCGTTCCGTCCGGCCCGCCAGACCCGCTCGTGTCCAGCGATGTTTTCGCCAACGCGATCGCTCAAGTGGAGAATTGGAAGGAGAGCAGCGAAGCTTCTTTCGTGGAGTACTACTGCATGAAAGCCGGCGCATACGCCGATATTGCGCGGACCGCGCCTCCGGAGCTCGCGGACACCGCGACGCAGAAGTTGCTTCGTTTCGTGGAGCAAGGCTACCAGCGCATCGAGAACCGTAACCTCTGGTTCACACCGGTGCGTTTCGCTCTGGCGGACGCTGCGCGGGCCTTCCGCCAGTCGCAGCGCCGCGACACGCTGGAAGCCATGCGCCTGAGCGCGAACCCGGTGATTTCGCTCTACGCGGAACTGGAGCTGATTCCGCGGAAGAAATAAACCAACTTCAGGAATTGGATGTGTAAGCTGTCCAACAGTGCAGCGGAATACATGTGTTTTCGCGGACTGGAACGGTGCCTCGGACTGGAACGGTGCCTGGCACCACCAGGCACCGATGGTGGAGCAGATTGGAGCTTATCTGGTTACCCGACATGCTGTTACCGGGAAACTGGCGACCACTCGAAAGTGCGTCCGGAGCAACTGCCCCCCCTTTCTGGCCCTGGTGGCGTGTACCGACCGAGTTTCGGAGGATCGCAGCCAAAAACGGCCCAAACCGCTGCAAAACGCTCCAGCAGGACGGTGTTCGGAATCCGAGGAAGAACGAACTGGGGGTACTTTGCCGTGAGGGGATCAGGCAAAGCTAATGATAAGAAACCAGGCGACTTCGGGTGCGGCTGGCGCAGGAAGCTCGCCTGGCACCACCAGGCACCGAAGCGATGCGCCTCAGCGCGAACCCGGTGATTGCGCTCCACGCGGAACTGGAGTTGATTCGGGGAAAGAAATGAGCCAACTCCGGGAAACGCATTTGTAAGCGTCTAACGGTACAGATCGATTCCATTGCCGCCGACAAAAACGCTCGATATACTGCACGTGGAGAATCGTAGTATGAAACTCGCAAGTGCAAAATGGCTAATCGCGATCGCCGTTCCCGCGGTTGCGGTCTATGGCTTCGCTTTCCTGCAACAGCAGCAGACTCCGGCCTTGCCGCGGGAGTTCACCCTGCTCACGGCGATGCATTTCCAGAGCGGTTCGGGAGGCCCCGCGCGGATCGTCGAACGCCGTACGCTGGCGGTGCGAGGCACGGAACGAGTCGAACTGACGGAACGTTTCGTGGAGCGTGTGGCCGCACCCGTTTTCTCACTGAAACGAATGAGCCTTGCGAACGGCAGGCTGGTTCTGGAGCGGCCTCTGCTGAGCGTTTCGCACACGATGGACGTTCCGAATTATCAGGAATATTTGAGCGGCCGAATGGACCCCGCCTCGGATTGCACCAAGACGCTGTCCGGCGTCAAGCAGGGGTCGTACGTCAAGGTGGCGGAAGGGACCTTTGAAGGGTTCCGGTCCATCACGTTCCAGCCCGCCGGCCAACCGGGCGCGACCTTCACTCAAGTTCCAGCGTTGGGCTGCGCGGAGGTCGGCAACCAGTCCGACTCCGGCCGCCGCGGCAAATCCTGGAACCATGTGGAGAGTTTCCGAAAGTCGGTGGACGCCGCGTTCTTCGTTCCGCGGAAGGAGTTCCGCGAAGTCGATTTCCTGGAAGGCGAAAGGTTGGCTCTCGCGTATACCGGCCGGGCGCAGTTGTCCGCCGAAGGCTTGGACGATGCGGCCGTCGAGGCCGAAGTGCGGAAGGCGCTGGAGAAGTTTGACCGGCAGCCGCCGCCGCAGATGCAAAGCAGCTATCTGCAACACAAGGCGAAGTCGCGGTAGCGGCCCCCGCCCGCTCCTGAGAAGATTGTGGTTTGAGGACCGCGATCGCCGCAATCGCCTGCGTGTTGCCCCTGTTCAGCCAGGTGACCGAAACTCAGCATGCGGCCGAGGCCACTCTCTCCCTTTCGCCCAAGGTGGACCTGATTCTGCACACCCGCGTCCGGACCCAGCCGGGAGGGCTGGGCCTGTATCAAGGTCGCCTGGGGCCGATCCTGGAGATCGATTTCGCGCCGCGCCTGAGCGCCATCGGCGGCTACTACTACACCATCCAGACCGACAAGGAAGAGGACATCCGGGGCACGCACCGGTTCTTCGGCGGGCTGAAAGGGACCGCGCTCGAAACCCGCTGGATCGAGGCGGAGCTTCGCAGCATGATCGAGCGCTTTGACGGCGCCGGTCCCGGGTTCAACCGCTATCGCCACCGCCTGCGGCTGAGCAACCCGGCCAAGGTGTCGCCTTACGCGGGCGTGGAAATGTTCCACGGGGCGGAAGGCTGGCGTTCCACCCGCTACTCCGGCGGAGTCCGCTGGCAAACCAGTGACCGCTTTGAGATGGACTTCGGCTATTTCTTCGAGAATCGCAGGAACTCGCTGGGTCCGAACCGGCACATGGTGTCCACCAGCTTCCATTTCCGGCGGCGGCCCGGCAAGCGTCCGGACCCCGATTTCTAGGTCCTGGAGGCGGGCGAAACCGGGTATGGCGTAGAACGAAACCCGGATTCTGGTCAGGGGTCTCCCGAGGGTCACCTAAGCATTTCCCCGGACGGACAAACTCCCGCCTTCCAAGTACTATCGACGTAACAAGTTTTCACGTTGATCCCCACAGATGAGGGGAACTCCCGGAAGGGGGTCCCGGCAGAGCCCGGGAGACGTGTGTCGACTCATAAGGAGAGTACTGGTGAAACGCTACTTGCTGCTTCTGATGGCTGCTGTCGTAGCTGTTCCCGCGCAGGATCTAAAGGGTCCCGACAGCGGAAAGCTGAATTCCGCCCCGGTGTACAAAGCCGCGGGTGAAGGCCGGGAATCCGCCGAGGGAAAAGTGCGGACGGTGGAAGTGAACGAAACCGAATTGCCCTCCTATGAGACGGCGCCGGACGGGACTTCCTACAGCTTTTTCCGGGTTTCGAGCGAGGGCGCGGCCGGGCTGCGGCTGCGGTTTGAGAACGTTCGCCTGCCGGAAGGCGCGCGCTTCTTTGTATATGGGCTGGATGAGAACGGCCGCGCGACGCAGATTCGCGGTCCGTTTACGAATGGCGGACCTTTCGGCGACGGCTCGTTCTGGTCGCTGCCGGTCGGCGGCGCGGAAGCAATCATTGAAATTCATGTGAATGGGCCGGGTCTCGAGACCCTGCCGTTCGACCTGCGCGAGATCGGGCACCTGGATACGGTCAGCGAACTGGACCTGCAGCCGGAGCCGGTGGTCGAATCGAGCGACCCGGAAGTCCGCAATTCGGTGTGGCGCGGAGTTCCGCTCACGCACCAGGTCCGCGACGGCGTGGCGGTTCTCGAAGGCGACATGATCCTCGGCCCCGCCGATGAGCTGGAACCGGCAACTGAAGAAGCGATCAAGAACCGCGCCAAGGACGGCGTGGCGATCGACGGTTCCACCTATCGCTGGCCCAGCGGTGTGGTTCCTTACGCGATCAGCTCCACCATGCCCAACCAGCAGCGGGTGATTGACGCTGTCAACCATTGGAATACGCAACTGGCGGGCTATATCCGGCTGGTGCCGCGCACCAGCGAATCGTCTTATGTTCTGTTCCAGTCGGGAAGCGGCTGTTCGTCCTACGTGGGACGGATCGGCGGCGCGCAGGCCGTCACGCTGGCGGACGGATGCTCCACCGGCAACGCAATTCACGAGATCGGCCATGCCGTGGGTCTGTTCCACGAGCACACGCGCGAGGACCGGAACACCTTTGTCCGGGTCCTGACCGAGAACATCTCGTCCACCGCGCTCCACAATTTCACGCAGCAGATCTCCAACGCCAGCGACATCGGGACGTACGACTACAACTCGGTGATGCACTACCCGACCTACGCCTTCTCGGCCAACGGGCTGCCGACCATCGAGACCATCCCTCCCGGGATTCCGATCGGCCAGCGTTCCGGCCTGTCGGCAGGCGATATCGCTTCCGTGAAGAAGATCTACGGCGCGACCTCCCCCACTGTTACGCCGACCACGGTAAACATCACAGTGTCCTCCAACCCCTCCGGCATGACGCTGGTGGTGGACGGAGTCAGCGTGGTGGCGCCGCGGACGTTCGCGTGGGCGCCCGGCTCGACGCATACTCTCTCGGCTCCGAACGTGAACGGTTCGACTTCCAAGACCGTGTTCACCAGTTGGAGCAACGGCGGCGCGCAAACCCAGACCTACACCACGCCCTCGAGCAACACCACGGTGCTGGCGCAGTACTCGGTTCAATACAAGGTGTCGGCCTCGCCCAACGGCCTGGGACGCGTATCCCAGACGCCGCTCACGTCGGACGGGTTCTACGCACTGAACTCCTCGGTGGGCCTGTCCGCGATCCCCGATGCTGGATCGTGCTTCGTTTCCTGGACCGGCGTCACCACCTCCACCAGCGCCAATCTGAATCTCACCGTCAACCAGCCCTATAGCCTGACGGCGAACTTCCAGACCGGCGCGGTGACGCTGTCGGCCACCAGCCTGACCGTCACCAACGTCGGCGGGAGCGTCAACGTCGGCGTGTCGAGCACATTCGGTTGCGGCTGGACGGCTCGCAGCAACGTGAGCTGGATCACGGTGAGCCCGGCCTCCGGCAGCGCCACCGGCGTGGTGACGTTGAACGTTGCCAGGAACCGCTCGAAGAACGGGCGGAGCGGCGTGGTGACCATCGGCTCACAGTCGGTGACGGTAACCCAACTGGGACGTTAGTCGAGTATTTCCTCCGTGCGGCCGAGAGCGGGGACGCCCTTCCAAGGGTGTCCCCGCTCTCTTTCATGTTTCGCGCTTAAAGCGAAACTCCGCCACCAGCGGCAGGTGATCCGATGCGATCAGTGTGTTCTTGGACATAAAGAACGACGCCCGCTCCGCCTCCAGGTGCCAATCGAAGTAAATGTGATCAAGGTGCAGGACCGGGAATACCGCCGGGTACGTCCGCAGGCGGCTGAGGTGCACGCGCAGGTCGGTCTGGTGGAACTCGGTTCGCAGCGCCCGCGTCACCGAGCCGCGGGTCCATTCGTTGAAATCCCCGAGCACCACCCGCGCGCCCGAAATGTCGATCGCCTTCAGGACCGCCTGATCCACCAGCTTTTGCGCCTGCCGCCGCCGCTCCAGGAACGCGGTTCCCAGGTGCAGATTGAAGAGGTGCAACAGGCGCTTGCCTACCCGGACATCCGTTCGCAGGCAGCCGCGTTCCTCAAAACCGGGGATGGTCAGGTCATAGTAGAGCGTCTGCTCGAAGGGACGCCGGCTCAGCGTAACGTTGCCGTAGCCATGGCCCAGGTGTTTGCGGGTCGCGCCGAACACGTAGCGGTAGTCCAGCTTGCGGGCGATCAGTTCGGCCTGCGGTTCCAGGACCTCCTGCAGGCAGACGAACTGGGCGTCGATCGCTTCCAGAATGGCCGCGATCCGCTCGGGCCGGACGCGCCCGTCCAGGCCCCGGCACTTGTGCACGTTGTAGGTCGCGATCCGGAACAGTTTCATGCCCGGTCAGACCTGGTCTTGGATCAGCGAGGCGAAGACTTCCTGGCTGACGCTCCACAGGCCGCGGCGGGACCACTGGCCCCGATCGATCCTGCGGCAGCGCTGCAGATCCTCCAGGAAGACCTGGCGGACCTCCTCGACGAATCCCGGATCGTAAAAGCAGTGGCTGGTCTCGTCGTTCAGGGCCAGGGAGCGGTTATCGAAATTGGCGCTGCCGACGGTGGCCCACACGCCGTCCACCACCATGGTCTTTTGGTGCATCATCGTGGGGACGTATTCGTAGATTTCCACGCCGGCGTCCATCAGGCGGCCGTACAGGCGGATGCTGTTTTGCCGCGCCCACCAGGTGTCGCAGTGATCGCCGGAGAGCATCAGCTTGACGTCCACGCCGCGGCGCGTGGCCTCGCCGAGCATTTCGATTACTGGACGCGACGGAATGAAGTAAGGATTGGCGATGTACAGGTACTTGCGGGCGCAGTTCAGAGCTAGCATGTACATGGTGCCGGCAGCCGCCGCGCCCCCGGCGGGCGAGCTCAGGATGGTCTGCACCGCCACCTCTCCCTTGGAGATCGGGACCGGGAAGAAAGCCGACCCGGTAACCAGTTCGCCGGTGTTGATCAGCCAGTTTTGGGCGAAGCCGGTTTGCAGGTATTGAGCCGCCGGACCCTCCACGCGGATCATGACGTCGCGCCATTCCTTGCTGCTTCGGGCGCGGCCAAGCCACTGGTCGGCGATGCCGGCGCCGCCGGAGAACGCCACCCGCCCGTCAACGATGATCGACTTACGGTGCAGGCGGAAATTCGCGCGAATCAGCGTGTACCAGCGGATCGGCCGGAACCAGGCAAGCTGGCAGCCGCCGGCTTCCAGGATGCGCAGGTTCTCCTCGCCAATGGTGGAGGAGCCGATGGCGTCCGCCAGCAGCTTCACCGGCACGCCTTCGCGAGCTTTCATGCTCAGAGCCTCGGCGAAGCGGCGTCCCACGGCGCCGGACCAGAAGATGTACATCTCCATGGTGACGGAGGTCTTCGCTTCCTCGATCGCCTCCAGGATCGCGGGATAAAATTCGTCCCCGTTGTTGAAGATCTGGACGCTGTTGCCGGGCACGAAGGGCATTCCGGTCAGGCCGGTCATGGTGATCAGGAACTCCGGAGAATCGGCGGAGAAGTCGTGATCGAGGCCCGCCTCGGCCGGATGGAACCTCGGCTGGGTGAGCGCGAAGATGAACGCCGCGAATCCGGTGGCGATCCCCGCGATCCAGTGGCCGAAGATCAGAAGCGCGATGGTGACGGCGGCCCACGCCCACCAGGTTCGGATGGAATAGCGCAGCCGGTCCCAGGCGTCCAGGATGCGCCGCCGCTTGGATGCGGGAGGCTTGCGGGGGGCCAGCCGGTAGAGCTGGTGCCGCGGGACGCGCGGCTTCAACCAGCGTCTCGACTCGCTTGGTATGCGCGGCCGCCGCAGGCCGCTCCCAATATTGGAGGACCCCATCCACCCCGATCGTAGCGGATTTGCCTGGCGGCCGGAGTGCCGAGAACGGGGTACGCACTTCGTCATACTGGAGAAATGACTGAAAAACGGTGGTATCGAAGACCGTTCGGTATTTTCCTGCTGGCGGTGCTGTTTCTCGCGGTCGGATTGTATGCCTTGATCCAGTTGGGGTTCGCCCGCTACGAAATGACCGGCGGTTCGATTATCCCGTCCCTGCGGTTCGGCGGTGAGGACGCGCATTACGCGAGGATTGAACAGGTGCGCGCGGAGCAGGCGAAATCCGCGCCTCCGGCGGCGGTGGAGACTGCCGCGGCGGCCGCGCCTGTTGTGGAAGCGGCGCCGGCGGCGAAGCCCGCCGCGGCCGCCTACCCGGCGCCTTACTGGTTCGACTATCGCGGTCCGGGGCGGGACGGCGTCTACTCCGAGACTCCGATCCTGACGCAGTGGCCCGCCGGCGGCCTGAAGGAATTGTGGAGAACGCCGATCGGCGGCGGCCACGCCTCCATGACCATCGCCAACGGGAAGGTGTTCACCATCGAGCAGCGCCGCAATCAGGAGGTTGTGGCGGCGTACGACCTCGCCAGCGGGCGCGAGCTTTGGACGAACTCCTGGAATGCACGGTTTTCGGAATCCATGGGAGGCGACGGTCCGCGCGCGACGCCGGTGTGGAACTCGGGTCGCGTGTATGCGCTGGGAGGCGCCGGCGATCTCTACGCCATCGACGCCGATAGCGGAAAAACGGTGTGGTCCCGCAATATCCTCACCGACTCGAGCGCGCCCAACCTGCAATGGGGGATGTCGGCCACGCCGCTGATTCTAGACGATCGCGTGATCGCCGTCTCCGGCCGCAGCGTGCTCGCCTATGCAAAACCAGACGGTGCGATTTTGTGGAAGTCGCAGGAGGACGCCGGCGCGTATGCCGCGCCGGTGCTGGCGACGCTGGGCGGCGCGCGGCAGGTGGTCGCCACCATGGCCAAACGGGTGATCGGATTGGATCCGGCCGACGGCAAGCTGCTGTGGGAGTTCCCCTGGGTGACCGAGTACGACGTGAACAGCGCCGAACCGCTGATCGTGAGCGAGAACCGCTTTGTGATCTCGTCGGGCTACGATCACGGCGCGGCTCTGGTGGAGGTCGCCCGCGGGGGAGCAGGGCTGGAAGCGAAACAGATCTGGTTTTCGAAGTCCATGAAGGCGAAGTTTAACCCGCCGGTGTTCTATCAGGGTCATGTGTACGGCCTGGATGAGGGCATCCTGGCGTGCATGGACGCGGAAACCGGCAAGCGCAAGTGGAAGGGCGGCCGGTACGGCTACGGGCAGGTGCTGCTGGCGTCGGGACATCTGGTGATCGTCACCGAGGATGGTCGGGTGGCGCTGGTGAAGGCGACTCCGGAGTCGCACCAGGAGCTCGCTTCGTTCCAGGCGTTGGACGGCAAGACCTGGAACAACCCGGCGCTCGCGCACGGTAACCTGTTGGTCCGCAATCAGACGGAGCTGGCTTGTTATCGCATCGCGCCCTGATCGCGCTGCTGGCCTGCGGCTCGATTGCCGCCCAGGAGCTTGCGCCTTACGATCGCAGCGAGCCTGTCGCGCCGGGAATCACATACCGAGAGCGGCGATTCTATCGCGGCGAACTCGGCCCGTTCACGATGCAGATTCTGGCCGTCGATCCGCGGGAGCCGAGCGTGAATCTGCTTCCGGTGCGGGCTCTGGATCGAGCGATCGGGCGGGAGCGGACCTCGGCCATGGCGGAGCGCTACGGAGCCATCGCGGCGATCAACGGCGGATTCTTTGTCACGCGCGGCGTTTTCCTGGGAGCGTCGGCTTATCCGTATCTGCTGGAAGGCAAGGTGGTAAGCGGCGGTCCCAGCCGCGCCGCGTTGTTGTTTTGCGAGGAGAAGAAGTTCGTGGAGGACTTGCGGATCGCCACGGTGAGCTTTCAAGGGGCGGTCCGGATCCAAAGCGAGAGCTGGCCGCTGCGGGGCGTGAATCAGGAACGTACGGAGGGTTCGCTGGTGCTGTACACGGAGCTGATGGGCCCGAGCACGCTCACCTCCGGGGACGGCTACGAAGTAATCCTGGATGCTGCCGGCAAGGTCGTGGACACCGGCACGGCGGATTCGGCGATTCCGCCGGGCGGCGGCGTGGTTTCCGGCAGCGGCGCCGCGGCCATCTGGCTGCGACGCAACCTGCGGCGATTCAAGCGGGTTCGCGTGGAGGCGGGCTTGCGGCAGAATCCCGAGACCTGCCGCGCCACCGATGTGCTGGGCGCCGGTCCGTGGCTGATTGACAAGGGCAGGATCGTCGCACCCGCGAATCCGCGGCATCCGCGCACGGCGGTGGCGCGTAAAGCCGACGGGACGCTGCTGCTGGTGACGCTCGACGGGAGGCAGAAGATCAGCATCGGAATGACGCTGGTGGAATTGGCGGAGGAACTGTTGTCGCTTGGCGCGGTGGACGCCATCAATCTCGACGGCGGGGGCTCGACGACCATGGTGGTGAAAGGCCGGGTGCGCAATTCCCCGTCGGACGGGGTGGAGCGCCCGGTGGGTGATGCGGTGCTGGTGTTCAGCGCGCCGGATCGGGATAGCGTGCAGCGCATTCAAGGCTCGCGGCGGGCTCGCGAAGAAGCGGAAAAGAGCTTGCGGCGCTGATCAGGGCCGGGCGGCCTTGTCCTCGAGCACTTCGATCCGGACCAGATCGGGACCTTCGATGAACGCATACTTCAGCTTGCCGCCGGCGATGGAGCGTGGCTCGCCGAGCACTTTCACGCCAGCCGCGCGCAACTGCTCGAGCGTCTGGTCGAGGTTCTTGACGGCGAATCCCAGGTGATCCAGCGTATGCCCCTGGCTGGACTCGATCGCGGTTCGTCCCTTCCACACGTCGGGAAACGCGGCCTTGGCGTTGCCCACCGGATAGATGATCAGGTTCACGTCGTCGATCATCATGGAGACCGCGGGCGCGGTCTGGCGTCCGCAGCGGTAGCGCAGTTCGCGGGAGATCGGCCCGGAGCCCCGGCGTTTCAGGCCGAAGTGCTTCATGTACCACTCGGCGGCGGCGATCGGATCCTCGCTCAGCAGGTGAACATGCCCGAAGCGGTAGTTGCCGGCGGCGGTGGTGTTGAGTTCGGTGAGCGCGTGGTCCGGCCCGTCGATGTAGGCGAAGAGAAAGCGACCGTTGCCGCCTTTGCCGTCGCATTGATCGCTTAAGTCGGTGAGCGGCGTGAAGAACTTCGTGCCCTTGTCGAGCTGCTTCTGGTAGGTGTCCTTCATATCCGCGCCGCCGCCCCAGCCGATGTGCCAGATCCCGGAGGTGATCTCCCATTTGGGCGGCGCCGCGACTTTGGTGAACAGCAGCCAGACGTTGTTGGCGAACACTCCGTCGATCAGACCGGCGAAGCTGCGCTTCTCCGATTCCAGGCGCGAGGTGTAGAAATCGATGGCGGCTGCGGGATCGGTGGAGTTCAAATGGACGTGGTGGAATCGCGCGGGCGCCTGGTCCTGCGCACCGGCGATCAGCGGCAGCAGCAGGAAGGCCATGCGATAGAGGCGAAGCATAGAGGGATTATAGGTCCAGGCGGTCCCCGGGGTCGTCCGGCTCCGCGGGCCATCCAGTCATTGCCCCTCTGGAGCGGGAGTTCGCGCGTTTCCAACGATGGGGCCGCTGAGTGCCCGCAAGAACGCCGCGATCTGACGCAGCTCGCGTGCGTTCATCCGCAAGGGCTGCAGTTCGCCGCGGCCTGCAGCCGGGGCGGGAGCGCGGTTGTAGTGATCGAGCACGGCCTCGAGGGTCGCGAACTGCCCGGCGTCCATGTATGGGGCGCGCTCCGCCACGTTCCGCAGGGATGGCACCTTGTACGCGCCGAGCGCATGGTCTCCGGCCATGATGAACTCCAGCTCAGGGCATTGCTTCGGGGCGTCACTCCACTGGCTCCGGCAGTTGAATTCGTCTCGCAGGACCGCGCTTGCACCCGATAACCGGCCCTGGTCGTACGGCGTTCCCGGCCGGGCAGGCACAGCCGTATTGTGGAATTCATTGTTGGTGAACAGCGGTCCGTTGTGGCACTGCGTGCAGTTCGCCGGTCCGATGAACAGGCGCAGGCCGGCGATTTCTTCCTTGGTGAGGATGCCGCGGCCGGAGTGTCCGGCGGAGACGGCGGACACATACCTGTCGAAGCGCGACGGCCCGAACTCGATCCGGTGCTCGTATGCAGCAATCGCTTTTCCGATGTTCACGAACACTCGCGTAACGCCGCTGCGCTGGGTGTCGTTCAGGTTCGCCCACGCGGCCCTCGCGGCTGGGCTTCCGGACGGACCCGCGGACGGTGGCACCGCGGACAGATCGGGCAGCGGCCCGAAAATTGACTCGTACTCGGCGCGGTAGTGCGCGGCGATGGCGTGCGCGTATTGTGCTCGCGTGCCGCCGTGCTCCACGTCACTTTCCAGCGGCCCGAGGGCTTGCGCCCACTGGCTGTCCTTGCGGCCGTCCCAGAACAGGAACGGCGCGCGTGCGGTTGCGGCGATCGGCATCGTTCGCTTCGCTGTCACGCCGACGCCCCGGCCCAGCGGGACGCTGTCCTGGAAGGTGCGGTCCGGCTGGTGGCACGTGGCGCAGGCGACCGCGCCGTTGGCGCTCAACCGGGTGTCGAAGAACAGCCGCTCGCCCAGAGCGGCTGCCCCGCGATGGCCGGCCACCGCGTTCGTCGGATCCGGCGGAATTGGCTCCAGCTCGTCGAGTGAAAGAGACTGCAGCGTTGCAAGGTCCGCTTGTGACCAGCGGACCGGTGCGGAGTCCGCTCCGGCGATGAAGACGGATACGGCGATCAGCGCGGCGCGCGTCAAAACTTGGTTGTGGGTCATGTTCATGGCTCCGATCTACTAAAGTCCAAGGTTGAAGGTGACCGTGTCGGCCAGGCCGCCGGACGCGATGGAAACCTTGAACTCCCACCAGCCGCCCATGTTGAAGCGCACGCCCTCGATTTCATAGTCGCCGTCACCGAGGTTCCGGGTCACTCGGGGACGGGTCGGAAGGCCGTGCCCGTGCTCCGGCATTCCGCCGTCGATGGTCAAAGTCGCGTCAGAGACCGGGCGACCACTGTCGTTTATCACGGTTACGCGGACCGACAGCATCCGCCGGGGCCGTAGCTGGCGATCCGGCGTAAGGGTTGCGACGTACCGGCCCTCCGCGGAGATGCGCGGACCCAGCCCGAATTCGCCGAGGGCTGGTTTCCTGACGCCGCTTCCGCGGATCATTCTGATGGCATGGCCGAGCGGATTTGAGATTGCGGCGGCTGGCGATGCCACGGTTAGGGCGAGAAGAAGGGCGGCGATGCCACGTTTTGGGTTGAGTAGTTTCCTGTTCGGTCCGGTCATGACCCAAAGTAACCGTGGACGCCGTGTTGACGATTGAAGGCTGCCACTGAAGTTCTTGAACGAATCAGCTACATTGGGGGCGAGGAATATATGACCGAGACGCAGAGCTCCGGTGCTTACCGCTGGATCAGCGAGCCGCGCTGGTATCTCTGGGAAGGCGGCTTCCTCCTGCTCGCCCGCGCGGATGGCGTCGTGCCGGCGCACGCTCATCATGCGATCCAGATTGTCGTGGCACTCGACGGAGAGGTGTCCGTCGCCGCCGAGGATGGCGAGTGGCGCAACGGTAAGGGAGTGATTGTGCGGCCGGACGCCGTGCACGCCTTCAATTGCAACGGAGCGCTGGGGGCGATGTTGTTCGTCGATCCCGAATCGGCGGAAGGAACATGGCTGCGCAACTCGCTCGCGCGCGACGTCACAATCGTTTCCGGAGCGCGCCTGGAATCCTCCGCTGCTCAGCTGCGCAAGTTTATTGACGAACCCTTCGAGAGCCTGGAAATCGGGGCGCTTATCCGCCATTGCGTTCACGCCTTCAGTCCCGGCGCGCCGCCTTCCCGTCGCCTGGACCCGAGAGTGACGAACGTTCTGAAGAAGATTCGCGACGGCGAGGATCTCCACCTCTCGCTGGAGGGAGCGGCGGAGATTGCGTTTCTATCGCCAAGCCGGTTCGCTCACTTGTTCAAGGAACAGATCGGGCTGCCTTTCAGCCGCTATGTATTGTGGCGGAAGCTGACACGCGCCATGGCCGCGATTGCGTCGGAACGAACCATCTCCGCCGCGGCGCATGCCGCGGATTTCGCCGATGCTGCGCACCTGACACGGACGTTCTACCAGATGGTGGGTATGGCGCCTTCCGTGTTGATGCGGGGCGAACTGGCAAGGCTTGCGTCGCCTTTCAGCGTGTCCGACGAGCATGTTCCGGCGGCGAATCTGTCCGCGCCGGGAGGATAGCCGATTCATCCCGAGACATTAGCTGTTTTGTTCAATCCCGTTCGGACGCTCGAATGCGAGACTCGGATTGTTGGCATCACGCCAACGCAAACCCGAAAAGGAGCTTCAAAATGTTGACCAACTCGAAATCATGCAATTGCGAATCGTGCGCGGGCGCAACCTGTAAGTGCGGTTGCCAGGACGCCAAAGCGAACCGTCAGGCCGCAAGCTGCCTGTGCGGAGAGAAGTGCGAGTGCACCCCGGAATGCCGCTGCCAGGTCTCCTGACAAGCATGCCCTCATGTGCCGGGCGCCCGGTTCGCTGCCCGAATCGGATGCCCGGCGCGCTGTTTCCGAAGATTGGAGGATACGGATGAAACCGGTGCTGATTGTGTACGCCACGCGGGAAGGGCACACGCGGCGGATCGCGGAGCACATTGCCGCGACCATCCGCGCGCGAGGGGCGGAAGCCGAGTTGCGCGACGCCTCGGCGCTGCCGCCGGGATTCGCGCTGGACGAATTCGGCAGCGCGGTAATCGCGGCGTCCGTTCACGCAGGGAAACACGAATCCGAAATGGTGGAGTTTGTTCGCCGCCATCGCGCGGAACTGGAAGGGCGGGATAGCGTCTTTCTTTCCGTGAGCCTTGCGGAGGCAGGCGCGGAGGATGCGGCGAAACCGCCCGAGGCTCGCGCCCGCGCGGCGAAGGATGTGCAAGGCATGATCGACACTTTCCTGAAGGAGACCGGCTGGCATCCGGGACGGGTTCAACCCGTGGCCGGCGCACTGACGTATTCGAAATACAACCTGCTCATCAAGCTGCTGATGAAGTGGATCGCCAAGCGGGAGGGCGCGAGCACGGACACGTCGCGCGATCACGAGTTCACGGACTGGGCGGCCCTGGATCGCCTGGCGGACGAGGTGCTGGCCGCTAATTCGTGACCGGCAGGAAGAGCGTCTGCCCGAGCGGTTCGCCGCCCTGGCGGACGCTGACCGGGGCCGCGCCGCGTTCCAGGCCTTCCGGTACGCGGACGTTGAACTGGTACACGCCGACCAGTCCCGGCGCAAGTCCGGCGTAGGTTAGCTCCGCGGGACGGTCTCCAATGCGGAACTCCACGGGAGTGACCAGAGCGGACTGGCCCTGCGCGATCTCGCCCGCGATGCGGGCTTCGCCAGGAGTCACCGCGCCGAAGCCTGTGCCGTAGAAATTCAGGATCTCGCCGGCGCGGGCGGGTGCGTTCGGCAACCCTTCAATGCTGCCGTCGCTCACGAACGTGCCGTCCGGACGAACCGCGACGAGAAACTGGGTATCACCGGAGCGGAAGGAGGCGGGTGCGAGCAGGCCGGGCAGGCGATCCTGAATCACCAGAGTTCCGGCAGGGCTCGAGATCCCGTTGCGCGAGAGGACGACAGGCGCGCTGCCCGGCGGGACCCCATCGGGAACCTGCACGTTCACCTGATTCGGGCTGACGTAGTAAACAAAGGCGGCCAGGCCGCCGATGGTCACGGTCACGCCCTCCAGAGAGGTAGGCGCGTTGACGCCGTTGAAGTCACCCGCCGCCCAGGTGCGTCCGGGGGCAGCGCTTAGGTTGGAGCCATAGATCTCGATGAAGGAACCCGGCGCGGCCGCGGCGAAGCCCCCGAAGTTGCTGGCGGTAACGATGCCGCCCTCGGAGATCGCTGGCTGGTCGAGGACGATGATGGAGGTGACGATCACCAGGTTGCGCTCGGACACAGCGCCGGTGGTGTAGTTCACCAGCGGAATCGAGTCGAAGGGTGAGCCCGCGTTGTACACCGGCACGTTGGCAATGCGGTCCATCACCGCCAGCCCGGCGGCGTTTGCGACCCGCCCGAACACCGTGAAGCCGCCGTTCTGATTGTTCAGGTTCTGCGAATTGTCGGTGAGGTTAAAGAACCACTGGTTGGTGGCGCTGTTCGGATTCGTTCCGAGCTTGGCCATGGCGATGGTGCCGCGGGTGTTGGAGACGCGGAACTCGTTCTGCACCGGCGGGTCTTCGCGAACCGGGGCTGCGGTGTTGTTCACCCAGCGGTAGCCGCCGCCCTGAATGATGAAATTGCGCACGGAGCGGTGGAAGAAGGACTGCGAGTAGTCGCCGCGGTTCACGTAGCGGAGAAAGTTGGCGACGGTTTGCGGAGCTTCGTTCGGCAACAGGGTGACGTCGATGTCGCCCTGGGTGGTCCGGAACCGCACGGTCTGGCTGAAGGCAACCTGAGCAAGCAGGAAAACGAACAAAAGCTGTCGGATCATCTGTGGGTTATCGCGAACGGGGCTATGCAACGAGTCTAGCATCGCCGGGAGGAATGATCGGTTTTTCCGGCGCGCGGCACAGATCTGTTTGGAGCCGGATCAGCGAGGGAGGACTCGCCCGGACCGTAAGGAAAACAATTATGACGATACAAGCAACGCGCCGGCGCGCTACCGCCGGATTCACATTGATCGAGCTTCTGGTGGCCATCACCACGAGTACGATTGCCGTCGGGCTGATCCCGGCGATTCAGAAGGTTCGCGACGCCGAGACGAGGTCGGCGGCCACCAACAACATCCGGCAGATGGGGCTCGCCCTCCATTCTGTCCATGACACAACCAAACAGTTTCCGGCCACGATGGCCGAAGCGCTTCGCGCCGCCGGATGGCCGGAAAACGGCGAACGGGATGGAATGAAGGCATCATCTTATGAACGGACCTCCAACGGATGGATCATCGTGTTGAATCCCCTGCCGGGCGTCACGGGTTCGGAGACGGCGTACGCAAGAGGCAACGCGAGCGGTCAGGTGTCCATCGAGTGGCGGCCGACGCCGGGCGCGGCAGAGGGCCGCAAGGCGATGTTGGAGAATGTGCGAGCCTCCACGGCGATTGTGATCGCGGAGATGATGATGCAGGTCCCCGGCGGATCGAATCTGGCGGAATTGCTGCGGCGGGAGATGGCGGATCCGGCGATGCTCGAACGCAACGCCGAGCGCCTGCGCGGGGCGAATGGGCAGGTGTCCCTGGGCTCGATGCAGTTTGTGCTGTCGGACGGGTCGGTGCGCTCGTTCCAGGCGACGGTTTGGGAGCGGATTCAAAGCGCGATGCAGTTGGGCGCATACGGGGAGAAGTGGCTAGCGCTTCCCGGCGTCAGCCCGGGGCTGGTGAAGTCGGGACCGGGGACGCTGATGCTGCCGACTTATAACGGAATCCGAGAGCTGACGTTCTCGTTTGTGTTCGACGCCGGGGCCAGGCGAACTCTGGCGGGTTACCTGGATCGCGCCGAAGCCGCGGCCAAACGAGGCGACCGGGTGTCGGCGGACGCGGCGATGAAAGCGTACGCGGATACGGTGCGGGCGATTGCCGGAGAGAAGTTGCCGCTGATCAGCCCGATCGGGGAAGCGACCACGGTCACGTTCGTGGGCGGCTGGGGTGCGTCGTCCTACCAGTACGCGCTCGGGGATATATATTGACGGCGGCGGTCATGCGGCCGCTTGCCAGGATTGTGCGCCCGCCACACGTGGCGGGCGTTTCCGCCCTTTTTCGGTGGCGTTTCCGGCTTCGCCGGTGTAGAACTACGATCATGCTGCTTACCGCTTATCTGGTCACGATTCTGGCCCTGGCCGCCCACTGGAAGGATCCCTCGCCGCACCGGTCCGCGATGACGCAGGTGGAACCCGGGGTGGAGCTTGAAGTGCTGGACTGGGGAGGCCGGGGCAAGCCAGTGATTCTGCTTTCGGGCCTGGGGAACACCGCGCATGTGTTCGACAACGTCGCGCCGAAGCTGAAGGGGCGGCGCGTGTTCGGAATTACGCGCCGGGGCTTTGGTGTTTCAGGCGCGGGGGCCTCGGGCTATTCCGCCGAGCGGCTGGGCAACGACATCCTGGCGGTGATGGAGAAACGCAAGATCCGCAGGCCGGTGCTGATCGGGCACTCGATCGCCAGTGAAGAGATCTCTTATATCGCCGCCCGGTATCCGGACCGGATTTCGGGGGTGATTTACCTGGATGCCGCCTTCGACCGGACGCTGCCTCGGGACACGTCCGCGCCCGTGCCGCCGCCGCCGCAGGCCTCGGAGAAAGACCGGGAGAGTTTTGCGGCTCTGGGGGCCTGGTTCCAGCGGGGCTTCGGCGTCGCTTTACCCGAAGGAGAGATCCGCATGTTCGCGGAGGAGACCGCGGAGGGCAAGCCGGGGAAGTCCCGCACGAGACCGGATGCCCGGCAGGCGATCATCGCCGGAGTCCGGAAACCGGAGTACGAGGCGATCCGCACGCCCGCGCTAGCAATCTACGCGGTGCCCGCGGACCCGGTGTGGCGGGAGTGGCAGCGCAAGAACAAGACGCTGTTCGAGACCGGGGTGAAGGGCTCGCGCGTGGTGGAGATCGAGGGCGCTCATCACTACATCTTCGTGTCGCACGAAGCGGATGTTCTGCGGGAAGTGAACGCGTTTCTCCAGAAGCACTAGTCTTCCGGTAAGCGGAAGGTCTTGGCGAGATACTCGGGATGTTCCATGCTCAGGTGTGAGGCGAGCAGTTCGTTCACGACATTGACCGCTTTTCGAACAGCGGGCTCGATCTCCTCATTCTTGATGCGGAAGCGCAGGGTGAGCGCGCCGGAGCGGTTGGAGACGGTGATCGCGATACGCCCCCGATCCACGCGGCGATGCTCCGGACGCTCCAGCGAGGCGGCCTCGGCCAGGAAGCGGCGGACGCTCAAATCCACCGGGGACCCTGGCGGGACCGAATCGAGCAACCTTTCGAACGAAATCGCGTTGCGCTCGGTGTCGAATGCGAGAGTGAAGGGCGCGTTCCAGAGCCAGTGGAAGCGGAACAGGGCCTTTGCGCCTTTCGCGGGCAGCTCGCTGTAGGACCGGAACACGCCACGCGTCGCGTAACCCTCCAGGACCTCGCGGACGGCGTCGATGCCGGCGCTGGGCTTCGTCTTCAATGGCTGTAGGCCATGCAGCCCGGCTCCACCTTGCCGAGCATGCCGGGAGCGAACTGCTGGGTCCAGAACTCGCGCTTGGCCTGGCAGTTGATCACGGTGGAGACGCGTTCCCTGGCGGCGATCTGGTAGCTGCGTTTCAGGGCGGGGAGGAAGTCGGCGGGCTTGGTGACATACTCGCCGCGCGCGCCCAGGGACTCGCCGATCTTGTCGTAGCGCAGGTTCTCCTGGAACAGGTACATGTGCACGGGCTTGCCCTGGCTCATGATCCCCCAGGCGTTGTTGTTGTAGACGATGAGCACCACCGGCATCTTGTACTTGGCCATGGTTTCGATTTCCATGCCGGAATAGGCGAAGCCGGCGTCGCCGGTGATGGCGATCACGGGCGCGCC
>CAYOQB010000029.1:0-39186 GCA_964406035.1 uncultured Solibacteraceae bacterium
TGGGGCTGGTTTCGAAGCTGCCGGTGCACACTTCCAACGAGATCGGCTTCTTTGTCTTGGTGCGCACCAGCGGGGCGGATCACGGGTCGATCCTCGACCTCCACGTGCCTCCGCCGGCCTCCCGGGGCGCGATCATCAACTGGAGAACCTCCCAGGCGGCAACGTGCTTCGTGGCCTACGGAAGTCCGGAACCTGGCTGGCGCACCCGTCCCGTAACCCGGATCAAGCACTCCGAAGCACTGACGCAACTCGAGCCCGGCACGCAGTACTCTTTTCGTGTGGAATGCCGGGCCGGGGATACCAGCTTCCCCTCCGTGACCGGGACGTTCCGGACCGCGCCGCCGGACCACAGGTGAATACCCGCGGTCATGATACTCTCGATCCTGAGCTGGTACGTGACCTGCCCCGGTAATTTAGCCGACGCTTCCCGTGACTCTGCGCGCGCACATCGAAGACCACCGCTTCTTCAATACCCTCGCCAGCAGGCGTGCCGCGTCTCAGGGGCTCTCCCTTGCCCTGCATCTCCTTGCCGCCTCCGGGCTGCTGATGGCGCCGCTCCCCCGCCTGGTGGAGGATCGCGGCGCCGCCGAGCTGATTCGGGAGCACAAGGAAGTGCGGGTTTTCATTCGCGCGCCCGTGATTCGGCCAATCCAGCCGGAGCAGGCCTGGACTTCCGCCCAGGCGCCCCGGCCTCGTATGCGTGCCCCCGTCGAAATTCAGACCAGCCCGGCAAAGCCGGGGAGGCTGCGGATCTGGAAGCGGGAATCTGCCCCGGACGAACTTCAAGATACGGCGCTGCGCGAAATGATCACGATCGTGCCACGGGAGGAAATCCGCGCGACGCCGGCGAAGTCCTTCGTTGCGCCCCAATCCCGTCCGGCGACTCGCGAGCCGGTGGAACCAGTCATCCAGGACCCGCGCATCGACACGCTGCCCGTGACCAGTATGGGTCCGATTCAGCCCAACATTAGCGTCCTGCCTGGGCCGCCGCCGCGCCCGTTCGTGCCACCCCCGGCTCGGGCTCGCGCCGGGGCCGCCGCGGAGGGTGAGAGTGCGGTCCTCCTGGAGCCGCCGCCGGCCGTCGCCGCCGTCGCATTGGACACCAGTGCGGCAGCCCCGGCGCTGATCCCGGGTACCCGGATGGCGGAGGTG
This sequence comes from uncultured Solibacteraceae bacterium, assembly GCA_964406035.1. Taxonomy (GTDB): domain Bacteria; phylum Acidobacteriota; class Terriglobia; order Bryobacterales; family Bryobacteraceae; genus JAIEPW01. The sequence goes on from CAYOQB010000029.1 coordinate 1,153, forward strand.
CTGGCCGGACCCGCGCCAACCGGGAACACTAGAGGATCCAGCGCCGCCGCCGGTGAAAAAGTTCCTGGACTGTCGGTGCGGGGCGGTCACGGCGAGCTCCGGGAAGTGTCCCCCCGGTTGCCGTTGCGATCCGGAGATCCCATGCCGCTGAAGGGCGAACAGCTACGCACTTTTGAAACCGCCGGCAATCGCATGCTTCTGCCGCTGCGTCCCGGCTCCCGCGTTCTGCCCCGCGCCATCGAGGAGCTGTTTGTGAACCGGGTTGTTTACAGCTTTGTTCTCCCCATGCCGTTCGATCCCGCGTTTCCGGGTGATTGGATCTTCTGGTTTGCGGACTCCTCCGGCGAGGCGGGGTTCCTCCGGCCTCCCGTGCCGCGGGAGCGGTTTGCCCTTCTCCCTTTTTCGGCCGCCGTTCCAGTTCGCGCCTCCGTTCGCCTGGTTGCCAGGCTGAATACCATTGGAGACTTCGGCGACATCCGGTTCCTCGGCGTCGTGGACGAACCGACGGGCCGGCTGGCGCTCGAGTCCCTGGTCTGCTGGCGGTTTCAGGCCGCGACTCGCAACGGAAAACCCGTCGTTCTGGATGCCGTGATCGAACTTCCCGCGCAGTCTTCGCGCTGAAGGTGTAGCCCTTGACTCGTTACTTCCCCTTGAGAGCCCTCCTGCTGCTCTGTCTCGCCTCGCTCGCTGGCTGCGCCTCCCGTTCGCGGGAGGATGCGGCCCGCTACCTGGAGAAGGGCAAGCAGGCCCTGCGGCAGGGGCGTTTGACCGATGCTTCCGTAGAGTTGCGCAAGGCGATTCAGAAGAACGCCACGGTCGCTGAAGCTCATTATTTGTACGGTGTCGTGGAACAGAGGCAGGAGAGCTTTGGCTCCGCCTACCGCGCCCTCTCGCGCGCCACGGAGCTGGATCCCGCGCTGCTGCCGGCCCGGATCGCGCTCGCCGATGTGTGCCGCCGGCTTTACCTGCTGGACCCGGAGCGGCCCGCATTCCTTCGCGATCAATGGAAATCGCAGTTGGATGCAATCAACCGGCGGGCGCCTGATTCTTTCGACGCCCTCCGCTTGGGTGCGTACCTCGCGCTTGCCGACGACGATCGCGCGAGAGCCCTGCGTATGTTTCAGCAGGCCGAAGCAGCCGCCCCGGATGAACCGGAGGCCGCGATGGCCATCAGCCAGCTCCTGTTCGAGGCGGGAAATGCGGAGGACGCCGCGGCGAAGGCCTGGGCATTGATTCGGAAGAAGCCCGGCTATGCCCCCGCTTACGACGTGCTCTATTTCCAGAGACTAAGCCGCAAGGACCTCGACGGAGCGGCCTCGGTGCTCGACACCAAGGCTCGTAACAACCCCGCTCGCTTGGACTTCGCCATTCAGCTGGCCGAACACTTCTGGAATTCCGGCTCTTCGCAGCGCGCCGAGACTGCCATCGCGGACGCCTGGACGCGAGCTCGGGAACGCAAGTCGGATTTTGTCCTGATCGGAGACTACTTCAAGCGTACCCGGCAGTTCGAGAAAGCTCTCTCCGTCTACCGCGAAGGCGAACAAGCGGCAGCCGCCTCCGGGGACCGCCTGCATGCACGGGACCTCGCGCGAAAGTCCGTCGAGATGCTGATCGTGACTGGCCGCATCCCGCAAGCTTCCAGCGAGCTCCGCAACCTGCTCCGCGAGCATCCTCGATTCAAGGAAGCCCAGATCCTCGACGCGGGTCTGGCGCTCGCCTCCGCGGACGCAGGCCGGACACAAGCCGCCGAAAGCCGGATCGAGAGGCTCAACGCGGAGCACGGGTCGGATTGGGAAGTCTGGTTCCTGTTGGGCCAGGCCCGGCTTGCTTTGAAGGATTTCCTTGCTGCCCGCAAAGCGTTTACGGAGGCTGCCCGCCGCGACAAGACACAAGTGGAGCCGCGGCTCGCCCTGCTCCATCTGGCGCTCGAGGAAGGCCGCTTCGCCGACGGCCTCGCCGAAACCGGGGAGATCCTGAAATACCATCCGGAACTGGTCCGTGTACAGGTGCTTCGCGCCGCGTGCCGCATGGGACTTGGCGAGCTTGGCCCTGCCCGTACCGAATTGGAGGCGATCCTTAGGCGCTCCCCCAATCAACGCGACGCGCAGCTCCAAATTGCCCTCCTGAGCTGGAAGGAGGGGAAGGCGACCCAGGCGGAAGCCATCTTCCGCGACCTGCTCAGCAAACCCGAGGCCTCAGACCTTCGCCCTCTCGAAGGACTCGTGCAGGTTCTCCTAGCCACTGGCCGCTGCGCACCCGCGCTCGAGCTGCTCAAGGCCGAGGCTTCTCGGATGCCACGGTCCGCCGCCCCGGTTCTCCTGGCCGAAACCTCCGTTTCCTGCGGTCAGCTAGCCGCGGGAGTGGAGATCTACCGGAAATTGATCGAGGCCGTTCCTGCCGCCGGTGACCTTCGGCGGCGCCTCGGAGAGCTCCATCTGATCGAAGGACGCCCGGATCTGGCCTTGCCGCATCTCGATCAGGTAATCGCCCGCACGCCTCGCGATATTCGCAGCCGGCTGCAGCGGGCAATTGCGTTGGAACAGTTGGAGCGAGTGGAGCCCGCCAAGCAGGAGTATCGCGATCTGCTGTCGCTCCACGCGGATTATCCCCTGGCTCTGAACAACCTTGCCCACCTGCTCGCCGAAAGTGGCGGAGATCTCGAAGAGGCTCTCCGGCTGGCGCAGAAAGCTCTCGCTCGCGTTCCCGACAACCCTGTCTTTCAGGTGACGCTGGCTTGCGTTTACACTAAGAAGGGCTTGAAGGACGCCGCTCTCGGCGTAATGGAGAAGCTCGCGGCCTCGGCGCCGGGCAATCCCAACTACCAGTACCACCTGGCGGCGGTTCACATCCTGGGAGGCGAGCGCGGAAAGGCGCAGGTGCACATGGTCGCCGGTCTGAACTCCAAGCCCAACCCGTTGTTGCGCCGCAAAATCCTGCTTCTTCAGGAGTCCATCAACCGTTAGCTGGTACTGGTACTGAACCGAATGAATTAGGCTTGCGTCCGCAGTTTGGACAAAGTAAGATCATTGACAGTTCTTATGAATAGACTCGCGTTAATCCTTCTCGCGTGCGTGCCCTTGGCGATGGGCCAGTACACGGTCACGGACCCCTTCAACGCGCCGCAGACCAACTGCAACTACAGCCTGGTCTCGCCCTTCTCCAACTGCGACGTGATCGGGTCTAAGAGCAAGTACGATATCGAGAAGGTCGACCTTCAGGTCGGGTTCGACACCACCACCATCAAAGTCTATTTGAACTACGGCGGCGGCAGCACCCTGTCCCCGTTCACGGATGGTCTTCCGCTGCGAATCGGCGACTTCTTCATGTACCGCCCGGGCACGAGTACCCCAACCAATGTGGGCACGGGTGCATATGGCGTGGTCCTGAACAGTCATGGTGCATTTGTAACCGGGGGCGTTTACGCCATCGGAACGAACGGGATCGGCACTGCGACCGCAGACCAGCTTCTGAACAACACAAATTACGTCTACCGGCGGGACGTGGACGTCCTGATGACCGGCGCAGCCCCGGGTTATCCACTCGCTCTCGGCAGCGTTAACGTGTCAACCGTAGGCAACGGGACCACCACCGCCCGATTCCTCGCCACCATCCAGTTCGCCAATCCGGCGAATTTCTTTAACTCGCTGGTGAATGCCAATAATGAGATCGCCTTCTCGTTCTCATCCGCGATCTGCGCCAACGATCTGATCACAGGGACCGTGTCCGCGGTGCCCGAACCCGCTGAGTGGGCAGCCCTGCTCGCCGGATTAGGCTTGATTGGCGTACTCGTGCGCAGGCGCCGCCAAGGGCTCGCTGCGTAACTGTTCGTCGCCTTCACCCAGCAACACCGGACCTGAATTCAGAGCGTGGATCAGGTTTACGAGGCTCGCTGATCGGTAGCTGTTCTCCTGGGCTGCTTCCAACTTCGCCAGTGCGATCGACAACCGCCGCGCATCCTCGCGCCGCACCACCTGCCCGCACGCCGGCGCGTACCTTTCGCTCCACGGCAGGCAGTTTCCCGGCAACACGTCCACATCGAATGTCGTTGCGGGACGCGATGTTCCGGCGGGGACCCAGCCATGATTCTTGGCTAATTCCAGATATTCGAGCCACTCCGCCGCTGGAATCGCGACAGCCGAACCGTCAGAACGATAGATCCGCATGGGGAACCTACAGGGAGGGTACCAGAACTACCGGTACAATTCAAGGGTTTTCATCGCGCGGCGACCGCGGCCGTTTCAGTGGAGATCCTGACTTCAGGTAAGCCGGAGGATGCCAATCCCTCGCATCGTGAAGCGGATTTCCATCGCGGGGCAGCGGCCGCGCAGCTCCATCAACAGCCGCTCAGCATCGGTTAGCGCGGCGGGGGGCCCGCCCAGCAGCCGCAACCCCAGCGTCACGGAAAACCCGCAGAGTTCCGGCCGGAGCTTCAGAATCCGCAGTGCCTCGCGGAGCGCGGCAACCTGCGGCGTGTTTCGCAGCTCGGGATGGTCAAGCACAAAGTCCGTCAGGCGGAAGTCCACTTCCCGGATTTCTTCCAGAACCCGCGCACGCCACCATTGCTGCCACATCCAGATCAGAAGACCAAGGAGCCCGAACAAGGTCAACAATAGATAAACGAGCGAGGCGGCCTGATCCGGGCTCAAGTCGATAAACCCTTTGAGGAGGCGATTTTCTTCTCAAGATCCTCAATTCGGGCGCGCAACCGGGTCTCCGTTCGGATGCGCAAGGCTCTTTCCCACAGCCCGTACCAGGCCGCGAGCACCCCAAAAGCCAATGCGAATAACCGGGTTCGTTTCGCTTCGCTCATCAAGGTGATCCACACTTGCACCTCCGAGGACGCGTCCAGCGCGGCGAAAACAAGGTCGCGCAGCACCATTGCCAGCCAGACTGCCAGAACCAGCGGGAGCACGCGGCGCGTCAGAATCGAAAAGAGGTATAAGATTTCTAGTCGCTTGTGTTTCTCTGCAGTCATGAAAACCCTCGCCTGCCGCCGCTCCGAGTCGCTGGAAACGAGGGCGGAATGTCGCTTTCCGGAGTGAGGAAACTAACAGCCAGTATATGCCACATTTCCACGCTATCCTTCGGCTCGACGCGGCTCGCGCTCCAGTGTTGGCCGGCTTGTTTGCCGTGCTGCTCGCCGCGGCGTACAGCCCGGTCTGGGTTTCCTGGGCCGAGCAACTGGCCACCGATGACGACATGGCGCATGGGGCGCTGGCTCTCGCTCTTGCCGCTTACTTCGCGGTCGCCAAAGTCCGCGTTGCCCCCGCCGCCGACCCGCGTCTGGACTGGCGGGGCGGCGCGGGCATTCTGGCGGGAACCGTCCTGGTGGCCATCGGAGCTCCCAGTGGATTCCCGCTCTTCGCCCGGCTGGCGTTCGTCGCAACCCTTGTCGGCGGTCTGGTGCTGCTTTTGGGTTGGGGTAAAAGCAAGCTCCTCTGGTTTCCTTTCGTGCTTTTGCTGATGTCCGTACCCCCTCCCATGGTGATCCAAAAGGAAATCACCCTTCCGTTGCAAACCATCGCCACTTCCCTGTCGGAGAGGATCTTCGAGCACCTTGGATACTCCGCCCTCCGAGAGGGTAATGTCCTGGAAATTGCGGGGCAGCGCTTCTTTGTCGCCGAGGCGTGCAGCGGGATCCGTTCGCTCCTGTCCCTTCTGTTCCTCACGCTGACCTACAGCTACCTTCTCGAATCCCGCGCCGCGATTCGACTCACGTTGCTCGTGCTCGCCGTGCCCGCCGCCATCGTGGCCAACGCAGTGCGAATCGTGGCCACTGGCGTCCTCTCGGCGCGAGATCCGGAACTCGGCATCGGCTTCTTCCATGCCTTCTCTGGCTGGGTGAGCACCATCCTGGCCTTCCTGTTTGTTGTCGCGGCACATTGGCTTCTGTTGCGCTACTTCGATCCGCACCGCCGCGGAGCACGGCAAGGAGCACGGCAGTGAGGGGTATCGCGATCCTGCTTGCCCTTGCCGCCGCCGTGATCGGACACGGCTGGCTGATTCGCGGAGCCGACCGGCCGCGGCAGACGGCCGGCGTCTGTACCATTGATCGCCTGCCATCGGCGATCGGGCCCTGGAATGCTCAGGGAGAAGCATTTCTCGAACCGGAAGTCCTGCTTGCGCTGGGACCTGACCAGTACATCATCCGCAACTATCGCGGCGATCGGGGTGAGCCTGTCAGCCTCTTCGTGGCCTATTTCGCCTCTCAGGACCGCGAGCGCGGTCCTCACTCCCCGCGCGATTGCCTGCCCGCTTCCGGCTGGAAGTCGATCCATCAGGGGGACGTCGAAATCCCCTTTGAGGGCGGCCGGCTGACGGCGAACCTTTACGAGATCTCCAAGGGTGATGAGCGCGGGAAGGTGCTCTACTGGTACCAGAATAGCCGTCGCGCCGTGCAGCGCGAGTCGGCGGCCCGCTTTTTCCTGCTTGCTGATGCCTTCCAGAACCGCAGTACCGATATCAGCTTGATTCGGATCATCGCGCCTGTTCTCGAGGACGGTGACCGGGCGGCCCTCGATCGTGCTCGAAATTTCGGCGCGCACCTGCTCGGGCCCTTGCGCGAACACCTTCCCCGCTGAACGGCCAAGCTGACTTCATATGCTAAACTGTCAGGGTTCTTCAGCCGAATGTAGTGGGGGTTTGCTTGAGGATTTTATGGTCGGCACCAGCCGTTACGTAGCTGCTCTCCTGGTTCTGCAACTGACATTGGCTCCCCTTCTGTCCCAGGTTCGAAGCCAGGGACTTCGCATCCGCGTCCTGGCTGGAGAAGGCTCGGTAAACAACGTTTCCACCCGCGGCTTCACCATCCCCGTAGTCGAGGTCCGCGACGACAACGACCTTCCCGTTGAAGGCGCGGAGGTTACCTTCGAAGTTCCCCCCGAGGGGCCGGGCGGCAAGTTCGCCGGCGGTCAGTTGTCTTACAAGACTCGTACCAACGTGCAGGGCCAAGCCGCTGCCACCGGTTTTGAGCCGGGAACTCAGACCGGCTCCTTCCGCTTCCGGGTGACGGCCCGGCTGGGAGACCGAACCGCCGTTGCCGCCATCAATCAAACCAACACCGTCGACTCCTTCATCCCCGAACCGGAAATCAAGAAGAACCGCTCATGGGTCAAATGGGTGATCATCGGAGGCCTCGCGGGTGGGGCCGCCATTGGCGCCGTGCTGGCCACCAGGGGTGGCGGGGAGTCCAACGGCGCGCCCCGTCCCGTCCTGATTCCGGGAGCGGTCGGCGTGGGAGGTCCCAGGTGATTCGCGCCGCTCTCGCAATCTTCATTTCCGCCGTCACAGCCGGCGCTCAGCCCCGCGTGGAGCCGCCCCCACCGGTTCTGGTCTTCGACCGCACCACCGGATCCGTTGACACCGTCGCCGGAGTACTGGGAGGCTGGTTCCGGACCGGCTCCGTTCTTGCCGGCCTCGATCGGGTTTCGTTCTCCGCGGACGGCCGGCACGCCGTCCTGATTCGTGGCGCGCACGTCTCCCGGCTCGATTCCGTGCCTCAAGTGCGAGAGACGGCTTTGTTTGAAAGCGACGGTCCCATCTTTCTCCTGCGGCAACAGGGAGCCGAGGTGCTGCTGCTAACGCCCACTTCCATTTACCAGGTTCCGCACTCGGGCGAATGGCGCCAACTGCCTGCTCCGCCCGTTCCGGTAACCGGACTTGTGATTTGCGGCGACACAGTCGTGTTCTCGGCCGCGGGGGGAGTGTTCCGCCGCACGGGCGGCGGTGCGCCGGAAGCGCTGCTGGAAGGCGGCGAGTGGCTGATTGAAGGTTCCGGAGAGACTGTCTTCGCGGCGGACCGGCTTTCCGGGCAAATTGTTCGTCTGGCGGACATCGGCGGCGCCTGGACGAGGACTGCCCTGGTGCCACCCACGGCCGGCCAGGATGCTGTTACCGTCGCCGCGGTTGCGTTCGACGCCGGCCAGCTCTTCGTCGCCTACAACTCGCGCCTGTTGCGAGCATACGATGCGGCCGACGGCCGCCAGGGCGACGAGTGGACCCTGGACTCTCAGCCCTCGGCCTTTGAACCTTGGGGCGGACGTTACTGGCTCCTGAATCCGGACCGCTCCGGCGCCGAACCAATGCAGGTCTTTGACCGTCTTTCGCGCACACCCGGCTTCCTTCCTGCCCGGGAATTACCATGAAGCGAGTTCTCTCCATTCTTGCGCCTGCTCTGCTCGCCGCCTCCGCCGCGGCGCAGGTCACGCCCCTCTTCGAAATCGAGATTCGCTCCGCCGACACAGCCGTGATCTTTACGTCCGGGGGGTCGTTCGAGCTCGGCGCCGATGCCTTGAACGCGACCGCCACGGCAACCGTCCGCGTTCGCTATCGGGGGACGCAGCAGGCGGATCTCGCCTCCCCTTTCCTTTCCGGCGCGCAGGACTTCTCCTTGCAGACCAGCGGCGACTTCCCGCGCCGGTTGAGTCCTGGCGAAATCCTCACTTTTACGATTCAGTACCGGGCCCGCGCCTCGGCGCGGCAGCTTTCTTTGCTCTCCATTCCCTTCCAGGAGACTGCATCGGGTGTTCCAGGTCCGGCCGGCAGCCTGAGTCTGGGCCTGAGCGGGACCGCGCCCGAGATCGCCGTGGCTTACTTCCTCGCCGCGGACGGAAACGCCGTGCCTCTCGGCGCGGGACAGACCATCGTCTTCCCCGACACCCTGCTGGGAGCATCGTCGCAGGCAACTCTGCTCCTGGTAAATCGCGGCTCCCGCGCCGGTGTGGTCAGTTCCGCGGCAGTGAGCGGCGCGGCCTTTCGCCCGCAGGGTCTGCCGCTCTTCCCGCAAACCATCGATCCGGGCCGCGAATTGCGCTTCGGTCTGGTGTTCAATCCGCAGGCGCCCGGCGTTGCCTCCGGGTCGCTGACGCTGGGTCTGCTTGGGGGCGGGTTTCAGGCGCAATTAGAAGGCGCCGGCGTCCGGTCGTCGTTCCTCTATGAAGTCCTTTCCGGAGGCGATGCCTCGCCAATCGAACCGAACCAGTCGTTTACCGTGCCCGACACGGACCTCGGAACCAGTTCCAGCCGTACCTTCCGCGTACGCAATACCGGCTCCGCCACGGGCGTGATCACCCTGATCTCCGTCTCAGGCTCCCAGTTTTCGTTGACCGACCTCCCGGCAACGCCACTTTCTCTCGCTCCCGGCGCGAGCACCACTTTTACGGTGAACTTCAATCCCACATCTGTTGGCACGGCCAGCGGGAGGCTTCGGGTTGGGGACGCCACGTTCGATGTCTCCGCCGCCGGTTTGGGCTCGCGACTGACCTACACCTACTCAAGCGGGTCGAACGTTTCCACTACCTTGACGCAAGGCGGACCGGTGGTTTTCCCTCCCGTGCCGCTGGGGGGCGTGTCCGCGCTGTCATTCACGGTACGCAACAATGGGAACCGGCCCGCCAACGTGCAATCCATTGCTTTGAACAACCCGCTGGGCCGTTTCCGGCTGAGCGGGGTACCGCCACTGCCCGCTCAACTGGAGCCCGCCGCGGCCTTTACGTTCGAGCTTCGGTATCTTCCGGCCTCGCTGAACGTGAGCACGGATACCCTGCTGGTGGATACCGTGGCATTCACTTTGTCCGGCAGCGCCACACCGCCTCCATCGCTTCCGGCGCAGCAAATCAGCGGCCCTTCGGGGGACGTGGCGCCCCTGCAGCAGCCGGAAATAACTTTAGCGCTGAGCAGCCCCTATCCCTTGACCCTAACGGGAACAATGACGCTGTCCGTTGTCCCGTCGGGGTTCAACGCGGATCCCGCCGTTCAGTTCTCCACCGGCGGACGCGCGGTCAGCTTCACGATCCCGGCGAACGCAACCCAGGCGATTTTCAACGGAGTCTCGCCGGCCGTTCGGATTCAGACCGGCTCGGTCGCCGGGGTGATCCGGATCGATACGGCGTTCCGTGTAGGCGATGGCGTTGATGTTACGCCCCAGAACCCCGCCCGGTTAGAGATGAATGTGGTTGCCGCCGCGCCGCAGTTGTTGTCGGCCCGGATCGAACTGACCGGTACCCAGTCCTTCAACGTCGTCCTCACCGGATTGGCCACCACGCGCGAGATCGACGCAATCGAAGTTCAGGTCACCCCGTCAAGCTCGCTGCAGCTCGACAACGTCACGTTCGCCCTGCCGGTAAGCGATGTGTTCGCCAATTACTACCGCAGCTCCGAGGCCCAGTCGTTCGGAAGCCTCTTCAGCGCCACGATCCCATTCACGCTGCAGAACCCTCCCGCCGGCGCACTTTCGGATCTGATTCCTTCCCTGCAGGTTCGACTCCGGAACCGGAACGGGACCTCCAATTCCATCACGGCGCAGACGCCCCGCTAGTGGCCTCCCGCCGCCGGACATCCGCGATTCTTAGTTGCTGAAAACGATCCTGTTGGTTCGCCCGAGCGACTGGACCAGCCGGTCCCGCAGGGCGCCGAAGGCGGCCAGCGTCAGCGAGTCGACCGGCGGCCCCACCTGGTCGCGATCGAAGTAGATGCAGCCGGCGGGTCCCGTGGCGGGGCAGAGTGGCAGCAAGCCGAAGACGGCCGGCTGCATGGTCCGGACCAAAGGGGAAGACTCCCAGCGGCCCTCGATCCCGCTCGTGTAAATGTCCTGCTGCCGCTCGAAAGCCACGTCGAACGGCGCGGCCTCGAGAGGAAAGCGGAAGCTGGCGATCGCTTCCTCGACCCCGGCGCCGAACCCCGTCCTTGCCCGGACAGTGCCCGCGACCGTGTCCGCCTGCGCGAATAGCACGCGGTCGAACGGCCCCCCGCGGTACACGGCTTCGAGGACGATCAGCAGCAGTCCCGTAAGGTTGTCTGGCTCCGCGGCTGCCTGGTGCTCCACCTCGCGAACCAGGCGGGCGAGCGTTTCGCGACGGGATTCGGGCGCGGCCAGGGAGGAATCCGGGCCCAGCAAACCGCGGGCGGACTGCTCCTGCTGCCGCAACCGCAGGTGATCGAGCGGGACGTTCATTACGGCGAAGGTGCCCCGCGTCTCCTCCAGTGCAGCCTCCAGAATCCCCCGGACCTCGTCCGGGCCGATGCCGAGCGGCCTGCCGAAGCGGTCCACCACCAGATTCAGGCTGGCCCGGGTGACGTTTTCATCGCGGCGGTAAATCGCCTGGGTCAGGCGGTGGGCGAAGGACGTGATCTGCGGCAGCAGGTGTTCGGCCGACCCCCGCTGGTGCCGCCGCGGCAACACCGGCTCTACTTCACCAATGCAGGCGGTTACGCTGGCCGGCATCTTCCAGCGCGAGATGACCGCCCGCGCGAGTTCCTCGTAGGTGAATCCGGCAACCTCCCGGCACACCTGCGCTTGCGGGATCTTCTGCTGCGAGATCCGGATCAGAATGCCGGCGTAGTCACGCGGGCGGTAGCACGCCATCAGGACCTCGCCCAGATTGCGCAGCATCCCGCAAAGATACGCCTCCTCCCGGTTGCGGAAGCCCAGCCGCAGGGCGATTTCCCGCGCGTGATTGGCGGTGAGCAGGGCCAGTAGGATTAGCTCTCGTAAACCTGGAGACTTGCGCTGGAAATGCTCAAGTAATGCAACGCTCGACACCACTTGCCGCACCGTGTCCGTTCCCAGCATCGCAATGGCATGGGAAACGCTCAAAATCGCGTTGCCGGAGCGGTTGTAGTACGCCGAATTGGCCGTCCGCAGCACCCGCAGTGTCAGGCTCAAGTCCCGCAGGATGATGTTGGTAAGAGTCTGAAACGCATCCTCCTTTTCGGCCGTGTTCATCACCTGCTGAATGGAGGAAGCCAACGCCGGGAAGTCGGAAGCGTCGGCCATCTCTTCGAGGAAATGGTCGAGACCGGCGTGAGCTGTGCTCATGTGATGCTTATCGGTATCTCCGGGAAAGTGTGACCCAGCGGCTGAAGTCCCTCATTTTGTCGAAACGGAACCCGGAACCGGCAGTCTATAATGGAGATAGCGGTAACTATGCCCAAACGCTTCCAATACGCCGTCGTAACGATGTCCACCTGCGTGGTGGCGCTCCTGCTGTTCGGGGCGGTCTACGGACGGAGCCAGTCGAGCGAGCAGCCCTACCATCACCTGGGCGTCTTCACCGAGGTTCTTTCCCGGATCAAGAGCGAATACGTGGAAGAGCCGAACATGAAGAACGTCACCAACGGGGCGATCAGCGGCCTGCTGGAATCGGTCGACTCCTTCGCCAGCTACCTCACGTCGGCGCAATACGAGACCTACCTGACCGACAAGGCCGCCAAGAAAGCCGATGTCGGGCTGATGATCGCCAAGCGTTTTGGGTACCTGGCGATCGTCTCCAGCGCGCCGAATTCGCCGGCGGCCAAGGAAGGCCTGGGAACGGGTGACGTAATCGAGGCGATCAACAACGTATCCACGCGCGACATGCCGCTGGCTTACGCCGAGATCCTGCTGCGGGGGGAGCCCGGCAGCACGGTGGAACTGACCGTTCTGCGCGTGCGCCGGCCGGAGCCGCAGAAGCTGAAGCTGGTGCGCGAGGCGATCAGCTACAACGGCGTCACGGGCGAGATGCTGGCGGACCAGATCGGGCGGGTCGAGGTCGGCAGCCTGAATGCCGGACGCGCCAAGGAAGTCGCCACCAAGGTCGCGGAGCTGGAGAAGCAAGGCGCCAGGAAGATGATCCTGGATCTGCGCAACTGCGCCATGGGCAACCCGGAAGAGGGCTTCCCGCTCGCCAACGTATTCCTGGACAAGGGTTTACTGGGTTATTTGCAGGGCCAGACGGTGGCCCGGCAGGATTTCAACGCGGATGCCGGCAAGTCTGTCTCCAAGCTGCCGATGGCGGTGCTGATCAATCGCGGCACGGCCAACGGCTGTGAGGTGGCGGCGGGCGCGCTGCTGGACACCAAGCGGGGCTCGGTGATCGGGGAGCGGACCTTCGGCAGCGCCGCGGTTCGCAAGGCTGTTCGCATGGAGGACGGCAGCGCCGTCATCCTTTCGGTAGCCAAGTATTTCTCGCCCTCCGGCAAGGCATTGCAGGATACCGGCGTCACCCCGGCAATGGCGGTGGCCGAGGCGGAGCTCCCGCCGGAGGCCGACGATGACGACCAGCCGGATACCGCGCCCCAGCCGCCGCCCGCCAAGCCCTCGGAAGATCCGGTTCTGAAGCGCGCCATCGAAGTGCTCAAGGGATCCCAGAAGGCCTTCGCCGCGCCGGTGCCCGTGGACGATGGCCGGGCTCACCCGGCTGCGCTGTAACGCGCTCGCGCTGTACACTGGAAGTTCCTCGGGAAAAAGTATGCCTCTGTACGAGTATCGGTGCGATCAGTGTGGTTCCACGTTCGAGATCATTCAGAAGTTTTCGGATGAGCCCCTGACTGTTCACGAGAACTGCGGCGGCGCGGTGCATCGCCTGATTTCGAGCCCGGCCCTGCAGTTCAAAGGCTCGGGCTGGTACGTCACCGACTATGCGAAGTCGGGCTCCTCCAAGCCGGCGGCGAAAGGCGACTCCGCGGGCGCGGGCGGCGAGACCAAGTCCGGCGGTTCGGAATCCAAGAGCTCGGATTCCTCCTCTGCCGCCGAGAGCAAACCCTCCGGCGCCAAATCAGAGTAAAAGGAACGCGGTTTTGGCCAAACCAAAATTCAAACTGGGACTGGTCCAGATGACCTGCTCGCCGGACGCGGAGGCGAATCTCGCCAAGGCGGCGGAGCGCGCGGCCGAAGCCGCGGACGGCGGAGCGCAAATCGTGTGTCTTCAGGAATTGTTCCGCTCGCAGTACTTCTGCCGCGAGGAGAACGCCGAGTTGTTCAACCTGGCGGAGCCGATTCCGGGACCTTCCACGGAAGCGCTGGGCAAAGTGGCCCGCGACAAGAGCGTCACCATCGTGGCCTCACTCTTTGAGCGCCGCGCCGCCGGACTGTACCACAACACGGCGGCAATTCTGAACCCCAAAGGCGAAATTCAGGGCATCTACCGCAAGATGCACATTCCCGACGACCCCCTGTACTACGAGAAGTTCTACTTCACGCCCGGCGATCTCGGCTTCGTCAACTTCGACACTGGATCGAGCCGGATCGGCGTGCTGGTGTGCTGGGATCAGTGGTATCCGGAGGGTGCGCGGCTGTCGGCTCTGGGCGGCGCCGAGGTGCTGTTCTACCCCACCGCGATCGGCTGGCACCCGCACGAGAAGGCGCAATACGGAGCGGCGCAACTGGATGCCTGGCGCACCATTCAACGGGCGCACGCCATCGCCAATGGTGTTTACGTGGCAGCGGTGAACCGCACCGGCTACGAGGGCACGCCGGATTCGGGTTTGGAGTTCTGGGGCAACAGCTTCGTCGCCGACCCGTTCGGCCAGGTGATCGCGGAGGCGTCCACCGACCGCGAGGAAGTCCTGGTGGTGGAATGCGATCCGGAGCGGATCGAGGAAGTCCGCCGCAACTGGCCGTTCCTGCGCGATCGCCGGATCGACGCCTACCAGCCGATCCTGAACCGCTGGAACGGCTGATCCGGTCCCAAGCGGCTTGACTCCGCCGGCCCTACCCTTATAATCCAGCTCAGGGCACAGCATGGCGATCAATCCTGACGAATACGGTCTTTCCACCCGGCACGCGCGCTTGCGGGAGATTGCCAACGGCGGCAGGCCGATGCAACGCGGGATGCCGGAGCCGCTGGACGCGGTGAGACTGGTGCAGGCCGCCCTGGTGCAGATCGGCTATTCGATGCCGAAATCCGTTCTGCCAACGGGCCTGATGGACGGCAAGTTCGGATACGAAACCGAGGGCGTGGTTCGCAACTTTCAAACCCGGCAGTTTCCCGCGCAGAAGCAGTTCTGGACCGGCAAGGTCGACATGTCGACGCTGATGGGGCTGCAGTCCATGCTGCTCGGGAACCTGTTGAACCTGGGGTCGTTCGTGTGGCCGCCGATGCGCGGGCCGATCATCATCAAGCAGCAGAAGGATGCGTCCACCAGCCAGGACCTGGAAAACACTCCGCAAACGAGGCCGGCGGCGAATATCGCGCGCGCCAAGGTGACGCTGGCCGAGCACGGCCAGTTGACGGAAGCCTACTGCAAGAAGCGCATCGAACAGACGATATCCAAGGGCGGATCGCTGGCCACGGATAATGCAACGTACTTTTTCGCCAACCGGCTGTCACCGGCTTCCGGACACATCCGGACGCTCAGCGCCGATTGGACGGCTCTGGTGAAGAAAGACTCCAGTTTTACTTCGAACCACAACGACCTGACGATCGCGATCGAGGAGACGATCAACAAGATGGCGATGGCGGCCGGATCTTCCCCCGCGACCATCGACATCAACCGGCTTGCCGACGGCCCCAATCAGCCCCAGCCCCTGAAGAACTTCGCCACCAATATCAGCTTCAGCTTTTCGCAGAACATTTTCCGTTATTTTCTGGGAGACACGCTGGCCTTCGGCATCGGCGACATTCAGGGAATCACGGTGACAATGACCAGCTTCCAGGGGAAGCCGGACGGGGACTACGAATATAAGCTGACCTACGAATTGTTCGATCACTTCGGCTCCGACGATGCCGATCTCTACGATCCGGCGCAGGCTTGCCTGTGGCTGCTGCAACGGCACATGATTCCAGGCCAGGACAAATTCGCGTTTCAGCCCTACCGGCTCCGCGTGGTGATTCCGGACATGGTGGAAAAAGGCAGCGTCGAACTGCGGTTCGCGACCGGGGTTCGTTAAGTTACTTGCCGGCGCGAACGCGGTACAGGGCGTTGTACGACCGGATGTAGATCGAATCGCCCGCCAGCGCCAACGACGCTACCACCGGCTCGCCCAGCGAACCCGTGGACAAGACCTCGAACTCGGGTCCGGCCTTGATGAAGTAGGTGTCGCCTTCTTCGCTGGTCATCAGCACCTTGCCGTCGAACGCAACCATGGTCGAGTTGAACTTGCCCGGCTTCGGAACGCGCTTGCCTTCGTACTTCGGTTCGCCGGTTTTTGCATCCAGGCAGGTGAGCATCCCGGAATCCGACATCAGGTACAACAGGCCGTTATACAGGAGCGGCGAAGGGATGTAGCTGGTGCCCTTGGTATAGCTCCAGGCGATGCGCTCTTCTCCAGGAGCGGGATTCATGCGAATGGCGACCGTCTTCTTCACCGGATATCCGGCCGATGCGTAGACCATGCCGTCGCCCGCCACCAGGGTGTGGACAATGAAGCCGCCGGGACCGGGGGCGCGCCAGTTCTCTTTACCGGTGCGCGGATCGTAGGAAACGACAAAGTCGCTCGCATTCACGATGAGTTGTCCGTTCACGATCACGGGCGTGGTCCAGGTGTTGGCCATCGTGCGCGGGGTCTTCCAGGCGATCTTTCCGTCGGCGGCCGACAACGCGGCGACGAACGACTTCTCGCCGCTGTCCTGGTCGGCCAGAACGATCACCTTGTCTTCGTGCAGCACCGGCGAGGGTCCGTAGCCCAATCCCACGGTGTCGATCTTGCCGAGATCGGCTTTCCACAGGATCTTGCCGGTTTTGAAGTCGAGCTTGAAGAAGCCCTCCGCTCCAAAAGAAGCGTAGACCGCTTTGCCGTCGGTGAACGGCGTGGCCGAGGCGTAGTTGGACCAGGCGTGGACTTCGTCGTAGACCTCGCCGTCATGGACCACCGTCTCCCACAACTGCTTGCCGCTCGCGGCATCGAAGCAGTGCACTTTCAACGTGTGCTTGACGTCGGCGCCGCGGCTGTCGGGATTACGGAACGGGCGGCCCATGGCGGTGTGCTTGGGGACCACCTTGCCGGGCACCGGCTCGCCTTCGGTATCGGTCGTGAGGAATACGCGGTTCCCCATCACGGCGGGCGAGGAGTGTCCCTTGCCGGGAAGCGGCGTGCGCCAGGCGACATTCTGTTCCTTGGACCAGGAGGTCGGCAGGCCCTTCAACGTGGAGATCCCATTCCCCTCGGGTCCGCGCCAGCCGGGCCAGTCATTCGAGCTGGCGAAGGCGGCGGCGCAAAGCACAAGTGCGATCGAGAAACGCATATCCTTCTACATTAGCGTGAGTGGCGATTCGCCACAGCAAGGTCGAGTGCTTCCTGGATCCACCCGTAATATCGGTCCGCGGCGTATCGCTTGCTGAACTCGCGGGCACTGGCGCCGGCGGCTGCGGCTTTCTGCGGGAGATTGAGCAGCTCGGCGATCTGGCGGCGGAGCGAGGCGGGATCCTGGGGCGGGACCACGAATCCGGAAACACCGGGCTTGAAGTAGCTGACCGCGCCGACGGGGTCGTTGATCACCAGGCACTTGCCCAGCCGCAATGCGCCTACGTAGGTGATCACTCCGGAGCGGCGCAACACGCCCGCGTCGATGGACATCACCACCATCCGCGCGGCTGCCAGGGTGCGCCAATATTGAGGCCGATTCAGGTAGCCCAGGAACCGGACGTTGGAAGGAACCCGCATCTGCGCGAACCCGGATGCGGGGGCGACGACGCGGAGTTCCACGTTCAGGCCCTCGATGGCGGCAAAAAGCGTGGCGTAATCCCGCTGGTGGACGCCGCTAGTGAACAAGTAGTTTTCTGACGGGACGCCGGAGGGCAGCACTGGTGGGTCCTCGCAATAGGGGATCCACTGGAACTTGCCGGCATCCACGCGGAAGCGCTCGGCATAACGCCCGGCTTCGGCCTCGCAGAAGACTCCCAGCCGGTCCGCCCCGCGAACGGTAAGCTGCTTCAGCGCCCGGTTGACCGCCCGCCGGAGGGGAGTCTGGTGAATGTCGCGCCATTCGATATCCAGCAGCACCAAAGGCTTGCGGCCGAAAGGCCAGAGCGCCTGCAGGGGCGCGAAGAACTCGCCGCAGCGGCCTACCGCGATCGCGTCATAGCGGCGGCGTTCCCTCAGCAGCCTCCAGGCGAGCCACAGCCTCATCAGCACGCTGGCCCAACGCTTGGAAAAGCGGAAGCGTGCTTCAAAGCGCTGGATGAGTTGCGATTCGTCCTCAAGCAGAACGAAGTTGGCGGGAACCGGCTGCTCCAGAGGCGCCGTCAGGGGTCGCGTAAACAGCACCTTCATGGGTGCGGGCGACCGCCGTCATTGCGAATGTTCACGCGCGGAACCATCGTTGCCAAACAGCAGTTTAGCAACTCCGGGCCGCCTGCCCGGTTCAGGAGGCGCGCAGCCGGACATTGCCGCGCTCGCTCTTGAGCACGAGCTCCGGACCGCCGCCGTTCACCGTGGAGCGGATCTCCTGCTCGCGATCCCGGCGCATTCGCGAGGCCGCAGGGAAGTCGCTGATCAAGTCCGCGCGGCGGCCCATGTCGGCGCGCAGCGTGAAGGCGGCGGACTTAGGCAGCGTTAGTTCGATCTCGCCCCGGTAGGTTTCCACGCGGCTGTTGCCGGGCGCGTTCAGCGTAGCCCGGATGTCGCCCTTGTAGGTCTTCGCGCGGAGCGGACCCTGCAGATTGCGGATGCGAACCTCGCCTTTGTAAGTATCGATGGTCAGCCCGGCGCGCATGCCGTCCACCTCGGTGATGGACTTGTAGTCCTTGATCTCGAGGTGCGCCGCGCGGGGCATCCGGATCTGGTACCGCACCAGCGGGTTGGAACAGGATCCGAAGCAGACCGGGCCGTTGCGGACGCGTGAGTAGTCGGTGCGGATGCGAACCGTACCGGAGGTTGCCAGCACGTCGATGTTGGTGTTGTTTACCGCATCGCGGTCCGCGCCCAGGCCGAAGTTGCCATCGTCCTCGATCCGCGCCACGATCTCGACCTCGGCGCGGTCCCAGGCGGAGACCCGAATCTCGCCCTTGTAGGTGTCGATGGAGACCCGGCCGTTCGCCTCCAGCGGCACCGTTTTCTGGAACTCCTTGGATTGCGCGAGCAGTCCGGAAACCACGGCAACCAGCAGAATGAAGGGTCGCATATCGATTGAGATACGCATTCCAGGGTCCGGAGGTTCGCGCAAAAGCAGCGCATCGCGGTATCATCGCGGGTTGATCTGCCCGCAAACACCCCCGCAACTGGCTCAGAGCCTGGCTGACCTGGCGTCGGCGCGGACCCCGATTCGCCTGGGCGGGCGGTTCTCGAAGGACCGGATCGGCGGGCGATTGCGCGCGGAAGGCGCCACCGTCTCCACCCGTAACCTGAACCGCATCCTGCGTTACCGTCCCAACGATCTGACCATTTCGGTGGAAAGCGGCGTTGCCTGGAGCGCGCTGCAGCAGGAGCTGGGTCGCAACCGCCAGATGATCCCGCTCGACCCTCCGTGGGAGGGGAGCTGTACCGTGGGAGGCGTGGTTGCGGCGAACCAAAGCGGTCCCCGGCGCAGGCTGTTTGGCACCGCGCGGGACTGCGTGATCGGCATGACTTTCGCCACCCTGGAAGGGAAGCTGGTGCAGGCCGGCGGCATGGTGGTGAAGAATGTCGCGGGACTGGACTTCGGCAAGCTCATGATCGGCTCCTGGGGCACGCTGGCGGCGCTTGCGGTGGTCAATTTCAAGGTGTTCCCGATTCCCCCGGCAACGCGGACGTTTCTGTTCGAGTCGCCCTCGCTGGAGGAAGCGATCGCCCGGCGGGATGAAGTGCTGAGGAGCGTCCTGCAGCCCTCGTCGCTGGATCTGTTGAACCCCGAAGCGGCGGCGGCGATCGGATGCGACGCGTATACGCTGCTGCTGCAGGCGGCGGGGACCTCCCCGGTGCTGGACCGCTATCAGCAGGCGCTGCCGGGATTCCGCGTCATGGAATGCGACGTGTGGGAGCGGGTCCGCGAGTTCTCTCCCGAATTTCTAGAACGGCATCCCGGCGGAGTGCTGGTCCAGAGATCGTCGAGCCTTGACGGCGTTGCCGCGGCGATCCGTGAACTGCCGGGTCCCGTGGTGTGCCGCGCGGGATCCGGAGTCAGCTACGGCCACTCGATACATGACGCTTCGCCGCAAGTGGAAAAACCCGGCGGATTTGAGATCATGGAGCGAATCAAGCGCATGATGGATCCGGACGCGCTTCTGAATCCCGGCCGGCTGCATGGTCTACTCTGAACAGGATCGTCCGCGACAAAAAGACCTGGACCGCTGCGTTCATTGCGGCCTGTGCCTGAACTCCTGTCCCACGTATCGCGAACTCGGCCTGGAGATGGATTCGCCGCGCGGCCGCATCTATCAGATGGTGCAGATTGCCACCGGCGAGACAACCATCAACGATTCGTATCGCGAGCATATCGGGTTGTGCCTGGCATGCCGCGGATGCGAGACCGCCTGTCCCTCCGGAGTGGAGTACGGCAAGCTGGTGGAGGCGGCGCGGGCGGAGATCGAGGCTGCGACGCCGAGACCATGGCGCGAGCGCTTGCTGCGATCGCTGGTCTTCGATCACCTGCTGCCGAAACGCGCCAACCTGAGATGGGCCGGCGCGATGCTGCGCCTGTATCAAAAGTCCGGCGCGCAAGCGGTGGTCCGCGCCAGCGGGGTGCTTGGCTGGTTCGGCAAGCTGGGACAGGCGGAGAGCCTGTCGCCGGTGGTCGACTCGCCGATGTTCTTTCGCGAGATCGGCAAGGTGTTCCCGGCGGAAGGCGAGCGCCGCTTCCGCGTGGCGTTGCTGGCAGGTTGTATTCAGAACGTCGCGTTCGCCGGGCTGCACCGCGCCACCATCCGCGTGCTGCAGCGGAACGGATGCGAGGTGCACGTGCCGGAAGCGCAGACCTGCTGCGGCGCGCTGCATGTCCACGCCGGACTTCGTGAGAAGGGCCGCGAACTGGCGCGCCGCAATATCGACGCGCTGGTGGACGGCGGCTATGACGCCATCCTGACCAACACCGCCGGCTGCGGATCGACACTGAAGGAATACGGCCACCTGCTGGAGCACGACCCGGCTTATGCCGCCAAGGCCACCCGCTTTTCGGCGCTGATGAAGGACGCGACGGAATTCCTTGCCGCCGCGGGCTGGAATCGCGATCTGGGGCCAGTGAACGCGACCGTCACTTATCAGGACTCCTGTCACCTGGCGCACGGGCAAAAGATCCGGAGCGCTCCCCGCGAACTGCTCCGCTCGATACCGCAACTGGTGTTGCGGGAGATGCAGAACGCCGACCTCTGCTGCGGCAGCGCGGGGATCTACAACGTCGTGCAGCCGGAGATGGCGTCCGCGCTGCTGGAAAAGAAAATGGATTCGGTGAACCGCACCGCCGCCGCTGTGATCGCCACCGCGAATCCCGGCTGTATCTTGCAGTTGCGCGCGGGCGTCGCCCGGCACGGCTCCGGACAACGCGTACTCCACGTTCTCGAACTACTCGATCAATCGTATGCTGCACATCACTAACGGTAATTCTGTTGAACTGAATCGCACGGCGATTCCGGGCGATGTCATCTTCTGGGATGACGTTCTGCACGAAGGGCCGCTGCAAGCGGATTTGCCGCTGGAACAGTTGTCGGAGCTTCGCGCTCCTTACCTGGCCGGGCTCTCGCAGTACGGTCCGGAGCGCATTCGAGAGGAGTTGGGCAGGCGCGACCGCGCCATCGCCGAGTTCGGCTGGCACAGCGAAATTGTGCTGTGGTTCGAGCATGACCTGTTCGACCAGCTACAACTGATTCAGGTGCTGGACTGGTTCTCCCGCCGCGACCGCGGCCGGTCCACGGTGTTCCTGATCCAGTCCGACCGCTACCTGGGAGAAATGAGCGAGGAGCAACTGGAACAGCTCTTCACCACTCGCGCACCGGTCGCCGCGGGGCAGTACGAGCTGGCGGCGCGGGCCTGGGCCGCCGTCTGTTCCAGCGATCCAAGCGGGATCGAGAAGGTGATCGAGGGCGGGGCAGCCGATCTGCCGTATCTTGCTCCGGCGCTGCTGCGGCTGCTGGAGCAATATCCGTCGACGGCCAACGGTCTCAACCGCACGGAGTCGATCATCGTGGAACTCGCCGCGCGCGGCCCGTCCACGGCGGAGGCGATGTTCGCGGATTACGGTCCGCTGGATGAGCCGCGCTTCCTCGCCGACTCCGTGTTCCTGCGCTACCTGGAATCGCTGCGGACCTGCGCGACGCCGCTGCTTGCGCCGGATCTGTCCCTGACTGCCGCCGGGCGCGAGATCGCCGCCGGCAAGTCGGACCATGTGGCGATCAACGGGATCGACCGCTGGATCGGCGGCGTGCATTTGCAGGGTAATCGCGTGGCGTGGCGTTGGGACGCCGCCGCGCGCAAGCTCGCGCGCGGATAGTGCGATCCGGCACGGACCCGGACACGTGGCGGGAAACCGCCGCCGCCTCACCCGTCTCTAACCAGTGACTCCAGACGTTGCCGTTCGCAAGGATTCACTGATGGCCACCAGGACCAGACCTCCGCAAACCCAGGACACCCAGCCTGGGATGGAAAATGAGATGCACCCCAAGCCGGACAGCGGGCGGGACTCCTACCGCGGGTCCGGCAAGCTGCGGGGCAAGCGGGCCCTGATCACCGGCGGCGACAGCGGCATCGGGCGCGCCGTGGCGATCGCCTTCGCGCGCGAGGGCGCCGACGTCGCCATCGCTTACCTGAACGAACATGAGGACGCCGAAGAGACCCGGCGTCTGGTGGAGGAATCCGGGGCGCGCTGCATCACGGCGGCCGGCGATATCGGCGATCCGCGGTTCTGCTCGAGCCTGGTGGAGCGGACAGTCTCGGAACTGGGCGGCCTGGACATCCTGGTGAACAACGCGGCGGAGCAGCATCCGCAGGACAGCCTGGACAAGATCACGCCGGAACAACTGGAACGGACCTTCCGAACCAACATCTTCTCGATGTTCTACCTGACGCAGGCGGCGTTGGACCATCTCGGCGAAGGCGGCGCGATAATCAACACCACCTCGGTAACCGCCTATCGAGGCAGCGCTCACCTGCTGGATTACTCCTCCACCAAGGGCGCCATCGTGTCGTTCACGCGGTCGCTGGCGCAGTTGCTGGCGGAGAAAAAGATCCGCGTGAATGCGGTGGCTCCGGGTCCGATCTGGACACCGCTGATCCCGTCCACGTTCGACGAGAAGAAGGTGGAATCGTTCGGCGCGAACGTGCCGCTGGAGCGGCCGGGCGAGCCCTCCGAGGTCGCGCCCAGCTACGTATTTCTCGCGTCCTCGGACTCGTCCTACATGACCGGACAGGTGCTGCACCCGAACGGGGGTGAGATCATCAATGGTTGAACGCGGCCGTTCAGGCGGCGGTCTTCATCAGTTTGGAACGCAAGCCGCGGCGGATGCGCAGCAGGCGGACGCGCACCGTTACCGGAGTGAGGCCCACGCGGTCGGCGATCTCCTTGGTGGTGTACCCTTCCAGGTAGTAGCCGCTCAGGATGGTGGAGTCGCGGTGCTCGCACTTGGTGAGGATCCGATTCACGTCCATGCCGCTCAACGGCAGTGCGCCGGACTTCGCCGTTTCCGTCAGCCGCTCCAGCTTCTGCTCCGACCGCAGGCGATTCTTCAGCATGTTCTTGGCGATGCTGTTCACCCATGCGCCGACTGTGTCGGGGCGCTGCAGTTGTCCCCGGCATTCCCAGCCCTTGGCCCAGGCCGCCTGAGCGACTTCCTCGGCGGTGTCGCCGGGGGCGCCGCGAGAAAGCAGAAACCGCAGAGTCAGGTTGTATCCGCTCCGGTAGGCTTTGCCGAACTCTTCCTGGGTCAGGGTTCGGGCTTCGGTCCAGGCCGGACCTTCCATGGGCCTAAGCCACGGGTCTGATGTCTGCTGAATTTGCATAGAGGCTCGGAGATCTCAGTCAGCAATTCCGGGGCCAGCGGAGGAATCCAGCACTCCGGATCGTAAGTTGTTGAACAGAAGGAAGGAGACAGGTGTGATTTCGTTCCACCCGGCATCCGGGGTAAGTAATTTCTTCCTCGTCCGGCACGGCGAAACGAATTGGGTGGGCCGCGGAATCGCCGGACGGCTTCCCTCCGTTCCTCTGAATCCGCGGGGGAAACGGCAGGCGGAGGATCTCGCCGCGCGGCTCCAGGGCGTCCCTTGGGACCTGCTCCTGAGCAGCCCGCTGCAGCGCGCGCAGGAAACCGCGGCCCCGCTCGAGAATCTCCGCGGCGAGAGGGCGGCGCTGGCGGCGGCATTCAATGAGCTCGATTGGGGCGATTGGACCGGGATGTCTTTTCACGAACTCGACAGCGTTCCGGAGTGGGCGTCATTCAATGCCGGTCGCTGCCATGCGGCGCCGCCGGGCGGGGAAACGATGGCCGCCGTCGCGCACCGTGCCCTTACCGCGCTGCGCATGCTCCACCGGGATGGCGCGGGCAACGTCGCCATCTTCACCCATGCCGACGTGATCAAGGCCGTAGTGCTGGCGGCGCATGGCGCGCCCTTCCAGGCAATGCACGGATTCTCCGTCGATCCCGCCAGCGTCACCCTGCTGCAATGGCACGAGCACGGGACAAAACTTCTTCTGCTGAACGACGGCTATTCCCGGTTCCAATGCTGTAGGGCGGGGAAGTCAAATTGCTTTGCAGACAGAGCCGGAAGGAGGCTGAATGAATCCTACAAACACACGCAATGAGATTGAGGACCGCGTGGAGGCGGGGCGCGAGCGCGCCGCCACCCGCATACGCGATGTCGCCGACACCATTCGTGAGAGAACGCACAGCACGCAAGGGCGCGTGGTGGAGTTTGCCGACCGCGCCGCCGATCGCATGACCCAGGCGGCCGACTATGTGAGCACTCACGACTTTCGCGCCATGTGCCGCGATGCGGAGGGATTCCTTCGCAAATACCCCACGCAATCGGTAGCCGCCGCTATCGTGCTCGGCATGCTGGCCGGAAGGGCGCTGCGGCATCGCGAGGTTTAAGAAGTGCGGGGCGCCCGGCCGGCAACGGCTATCTTGCGTGCGCTGGCCGGCAACGTTCTGGACCTGGCCCGGGCGGAGATCAACCTGGGGCGGACCGAGCTGCGGGAGAACACCACGCGATACCTGGTTGCTTCCGCTCCCTTGGTTGCCGGGGCCGTAGGATCGGCGCTGGCGGCGGCGCTGCTGCTGCTGGCCCTGGTGCGGGTGCTGGAAACGGCCTTGCCGCGCTGGGCCGCCGCGGCGGTTCTTGCAATCCCGATCGCCGGCGGGGGCCTCGCGCTCCTCCGCGAGGGCGTTGCCCGATTCAGAGCCGCCGGCCGCCGATCGCAGTCAATCAGTTCGTAAGTTGCAAAAAGAGAAGTTGCAAAAGGAGAAGATACATGATGGAACAGGAATCTGAACGCATTGAGAAACATATCGAGGAGCGGCGCGAGCAGTTGGGCCGCAACCTGGAAGAACTCGAGTCGAGGGTAAAGTCCAACTTCGACTGGAGAACCCACTATTCCAAGAACCCATGGCTGGTCCTGGCCATCGCCTTCACTGGCGGCGCGGCGGTGGGCGCCATGGTCTCCGGCGACAGCCGCTCCAGCTCCTACGGGAGACGCTCCTACGCGGGCTCCGGCGGAATGGACTCCCACTTGGATTCGAGCTCACGGTCCGGGTCGCGCCTGGCCAGCACCTGGGGCAACATCCAGGGCGCGGTGCTCACGGCGGCAACCCGCAAGGTAGAGGATTTCCTGGACGAGCTTCTGCCTGGTTTCCGGGATGAGTACAGGTCGCAGAGCGGTCAGCAGCGCGGCGGCGACTCTACTTCCCCCAGCATCCAATAAAACAAGGGCGATCCTTTCGGATCGCCCTTATTCTCCTCCGACAAGCAGAAATCTCCTCCGCGGAAGATTTCTACCCGGCGTTACTTAACCAGCACGATGATTGTCCACTTTGTGGATCCGTCGTTTACCTCTCTCCATCCGCTGCAACTCCGCCGCTCCAGTACCGCGGCCACGTTGTCGGTGAAGGACCTGCCTCCAAACGTGTCGCCCACGATCACCCCGCAAGGCAAGGATTTAGCGATACTTGCGTCGGTGATCCCGGTGATTACCTGCTGCCCGTCGAACGCCGGCGTCGTGGCTGTGGTCGTATTCATGTCGGGTGCTGTACCTCCTACCCTTTATCGAGAACCGCTGATGACAGGGGAACGGCCTGCAACAGTGTTGATTCCTGCTGCAACTTGCGGTCCATCTCCAGGGCCGTCTCGGCAGCCTTGCGGCCGGCGATGAACGCGTGATCCGAGTTGTAATATTCCCACTCGCTGTACCGTCCCGCCAGTATGATGTCGTGCTTGGCGAGCCATTCCCGGATCAGCTCTACCGCCTGTTTGCGGTGATGGTCGTACACGACGTAGGCATACGGCAGATCCACCTGCGTGGCCACCCAGACAGGATCGTCCTCGCGAATGATCCCCACCTTCCGACAATCCGCGATGCAGCGGTCGATCAAAGCCTGCCCGTCCGCCGGGAGCGGCTTGTGCTCCGAATAGGTGATCTCGCAAGTCAGCCCGAAGCCCCCCGCGGGATTGCAGTGGGGGCTCGCATTTCCTTGAACGAAGATCCGGTGGAACACCGTGTCCTCGGGATAGTAGATCCAGTGCTTCTCGGTCACGTTTTCCCGGCCGATTCCCAGATGGACGCAGCGTACCGACACGTGCCGCAGCATGTCCGCGGCCTCGCGAATCTCGGCCGGCGCGCTGTTGCCCATCGCCCGGATCAAGGCCGGCAGGGGCATGGTGCTGATCAGATGCCGGTAGCGAACTTCCTGCCCATCGCTCAGCGTGACCGAGTGGCGGAACGGAAAAACGCGCTCCACCCGCGTGTTCAACCGCAGTTCGCCTTTCAGGTGCGGGAGAAATCCGTTCATCAGAGCCTGAAAGCCGCCCCGCAGCGGATATCCGAAGCGTGCGTTAGGACCCATCGGCTTCGGTGTCGGCTTCAGCGCTCCGTCGATCATCTCCTCCAGGTCCGGCATGGGCACGCGGCCGCCCAGCCACGATGTCTCCATTTCGCTGAGAGGCACTGCCCACAACTTCCGGTTGTAAGGAATCGCGAAGTGCTTGGCGATCCCGGCGCCCCACACCTTGTAGATGAACTCCTCGAAATTGCGCGGCTCCGCCTTTTCACCCGTCGCCGGGCGCTCCTTGCCCAGCGGGGCCGAACTCTCCAGGATGCCATCCCCGCAGCAATCGGCCACGCCGTCGCGGGCGCATTCCTTGGAATGGGCCGCGCTTCCGTTCTCGCGCAGATTGCCCTTCATGGCGCCATTGGCGCGCCCGTTGGCGGGGCTGCCGTTCGCCGCCGATCCGTTGCCCCCGGCGGCGTGCTGCTGCGGCCGAGCCTGCTTGGAGGGGCCGAAGCGCGCCTCAATCGCGCCCACGATGCACTCCTTCACCACATCCGCGGGCAAGCCGTACAACGAGCCCTGGAAGGGGTAGCGGGTGAAGACATTCTTGCTGTAAACCCACGCCTCGCGATCCTGCCAGTGAACGTTGTCGCCGAGCAACAGGTTGTACATCTGGTGCACGTAGGGATCGGCGGAGAACATGATGTGCCCCGCGTAGTCGAAGGTGAACCCGCCCTCCTCGATGGAGCGGCACCAGCCGCCGACTTCGGAGTTGGCCTCGATCAGCATCGAGTTCTCGCCAAGATGATAGGCGGCGCTTAGTCCGGTGGGGCCGGCGCCGGCGACCACAACCGGCGCGGACGCCGGAATCTGGGAGCTGGTGCTGGAGCTGAGATCCACGGTGGCGGACCGCCGGCCGCGAATCGCGTCTTCAATCAGCTTCTCCATGCTTTCTACAGTGCGGGCCCACGATGTGCGGGCGATGACTCGCGAGCCGTCGTCCAGACGGGCGCGGCGTTCGGCATCGCCGCACTGCAGCGCATCCTCGCAGGCCTTGACGAAGGCAGCCGGCGAATCTCCCAGAAACACAAAACGGCCGAAGGGCTCCACCACGTCCTGAATCGGAGTGCTGACAATCAGCTTGCGCGCCGCCATGTACTCGAGCGTCTTGGTGGGACTGATGAATCGCGTTGCGTCGTTGCGCGCGAACGGAAGCAGCGTGACATCCCAGCCCCGAAGATAGGACGGGAGCTGCGCGTAATCGCGTTGTCCCAGGTAGCTGATGTTGCCGTGACGGGGCAGCGCGGCGGGGTCGATCTTCACCACCGGACCCACCATCACGATCCGCCACTCCGGATGCGCCTTCGCCATCGCGTCCAGGATGTCCAGGTCAATGCGTTCGTCGATCACGCCGTAATAGCCCAGCTTCGGTCCGTTCAAATCTCGCTGATCGCCGGCTTCCTCGTGCTCCACCACGCCGCGCGAGAAATGATCCGCGTCCACGCTGCTGGGAAAGCAATGCACGTTCGCATGCATGGTTTTCTTGGCGGCGTACAGGCTGCGGCCGCCGGTGAATACCAGGTCCGACATCGCGAACAATTGCCGCTCGCGCTCCATTAATTGCGGCGGCGCGTTCAGGAATCCGGAGAGCTCATCCATGCAGTCGTAAATGACCGCCCGCGGGCGGAGCATATCCACCAGCGGCAGCGCCATCGGCGTGTAAAACCACGCGACGTGATCGTCCGCCTCTCCGGTTTCCAGAAATCGCGCGAGCATCGAACGCAGCACCGGAATCTGCTCGTCATGAAAGCCATTCCGCGCGACGGGAGTATGAGGGCGAAGCACCGTCACGTTTTGCGCCGGATGGGAAATCTCCCAGGCAGGCTCCGCGGAATCCAGCACGGGCTCTTCGATGAAGAACACCTTTCTGTTTTGCGCCAGGCGCGACAGCAAATGCTGCGGGCGCTGGTGAACAAAATTCCATCGAAGATGAGAGAAAGTAATGATTGCCGCGCTGTCGCGCATGTTTTGACTCCTTGCCTATGAAAGATCTGCAGTCTCCGCGCAAGGGTGGAACATGGCGCGGGGCAGATTGTCCGTGTGCAACTGTTCTGCCAAAGCTAAGAGAGCCCGGCCGCAGCCACGATCTGCTGGCTTTGCTGTAGCGCCGCCGCGTAGTCCGCGTTCAACACTCGCCGCAAATCGCCTGCTTCGTTCCGGAAATCCCACAGCCCGCTGTTGTGCCAATGCTCGGGGTTCTCCCAGTCGTAGCGATCCAGAATCGGATATAGGCACACTGCCTCGACGCACGCGCCCTGGCGGCAGGCTTCCGCCACTTCCCGCGCGATCTCCAGAATCCATCGCCCGCGGCCGGCGCCGAAATGGCCCGTCTCCGAGATGCACAGCGGACGCGCGTAGCGCCGCGATGCTTCGAGAACCATGCGGTGGAAAGGAACCCAGCGGGGATCGCGCGGTTCGTCCTCCCAGCGCAGACGGTCCTGCGTATGCTCCCACTGGTTGGCGTGATAGTAGTTCATGCCCACGATGTCCAGATACTTTTCCGCGCCCCCGAGCTCCGGTTCCAGCCGGCCCGCGATCATGTCCCAGGCCTCATACTGTGCGCGATTGTAAGACTCGGCTTCGTCGGCAAGGTCCGGCCGCGAACGCGGCGGAAACACGCGCACCACGGGCTCCGGATAAAGAAAGCGGGCGCGCCGGTCCACATCCCAGACCGCCTCGCAGACCGCGATGGTGGCCCGCACCAGTTGCCGCTTCAGCTCCTGATCCCTGCCCACGGCGAACGGATACATGAAGTCGCGGCAGGCAGCCCAGCACAGGAACGAAATCTCGTTCACCGGGGTGAACATCGGAACCTCATCCGAGCTCTCCCTAAGAACGCGGCACGCCGTTCCGGCAAGCTTCGCCAGGCGGTCGACGAAGGCCGCGGAGAAGACATCCAGATCATCGGGCCAGCCGTAGTGGCACAGCGTCCAGATCACTTGAACGCCCGCCTGGCGGGCTGCTTTCACGATGGGGAGCCAGGAGCTGAGGTCGTATGCTCCCCCCCGATCCACCGCCGGCCAGCGAAGCCCGTCCCGCGCGCAGCGGATGCCCAGCGAGACCAGGTTGGCGTAATCTTCAGCAGCCTTGCGATCGTGCTGAATTCCAGCCAGCATGTCCACGCGATGGCCGAATCGGTTGCGATGGTCGGCCGCCTCAAAGCCGGCCATCCAGAAGGAGCGGAACACGCGGTTCCTTCGTGTTGTGGGGTTCCAGTCTGACATTGCTTTACCTAATTGCAAGCGGAAGCCCGGCGGCCCGCCGGCCGGCTGGCGGAGGAAACTACCCACGCGAGGAAGATTCGGTGCCGCCGCCCACCAAGTCTCATTCGGCCGGAATGTGCGTTTTTAACTGATCCGCGAGTGAATCCACGGCTGTATTCTGGCTCAGATCCCGCGCTTCGGCGTCGTGCGCCGCCTCCCGGATTCCCAGCCGCTCGCAAACCAGGCGCTGCAACTGCAGCAGTTTGGTGATCTCCTTCTCCGCCAGCAGGTCGATCTGCAGGTTCAGATGCGCGCGGCGGTCACTGCCGGCGCTCATCCGGTTCTGCTTCATCAGCACGAACGAGGACAGCAGAACGGCTTCGCACGACACGATCAACGCGAGAAAAACAAACGGAAACGGATCGAACGGACGAATGTACGGAATCCAGCCGGAGTTGATCATCATGTACAGGGCAAACCCGCAGATGTGAAACAGCGAGAAGAAGAAGCTCCCGGTGAAGGCGGCGATCGCGTCCGCGATCCGCTCCGGCGCCGTTCGCTGCCGCCGGAACTCCTGCTCCAGTTCGGCGATCACCCGGATGTTTTCCTCCGCCGCCAGCGGCGGATTCAATTGCGGCTGCATGAAAGCAGGGAAAGCAACTGCCGGACCACCGGATTGGCACGAAGCTTGCTCTTGTTAATAGCGGGAGAGAACACATGCCCGAAATTCTGACTTGGATCATCTTTGGATTGATCGTGGGAGTGATCGCGAAGTTCCTGATGCCGGGGCGCGATCCCGGCGGGATCATCGTGACCATCCTCATCGGTATCGCTGGTTCGCTGCTCGGCGGGTGGCTGGGTCGCGCGTTTGGGCTTTATTCGCCCGGACAACCCGCCGGGTGGATCATGTCCATCGTGGGTGCGCTGGTGCTGCTGATGATTTACCACGCGGTCCGCGGCAGGACCAGAACCGCCTAGTCCCGGCGAAAACAACGGCTGCAAAAACAAACGCCGGCGGATCTTCGGATCCGCCGGCGTTTTACTTCTTGCTGGAAGTTCAGGCGTGCGCGACGTGCAGTTCTTCCTTGATCAACTCGCCGATTTTCATGAACTCCTTGAGTCGCATCGGCTTCACGATGTAATGCCGTACCCCCAGCCGCGAGATCCATTCCTTCTCGCCGGGAGCGTCGGAGGACGTCAGCACTGCAACCGGTACGTCCAGATCGGTGCGGGCGCGCAACGCCTTCAGGATCTCCATTCCGCCCACGGTGGGCAGGTTCAGATCCAGGAGCACCAGATCCGGCAGCGGTTCGCTGCCCCAGCTCCGGATGCGGTTCAGCGCCTCCTGCCCGTCCTGGATGACGGTCAACTCGCACTCCACCTCCGCGCTGGACAACGCCTCGCGCATCAGAAATACATCCGCGGGATTGTCCTCGATGAGCATCACGTGTTTCATAGACCGAAACTCCCTAGTCTCTCTTATCCTGTAGAACCAGTTCTCATGAAAAATGTTTCAATCAGGCTCCGCGAGCCTCCTGCGCGGCCATTCCGCGGCTCCACGCCTTCCTCAAAATATCGGCCGAGTACCGCAAATACTCGCGATCGGGGGTGAAAACCTCGAGCGTAATGGTACTATCGTACTGGGCCGATTGCAGGATTCGTACTGTCCAGTCCAGGTCGATCGTTCCCGCCCCCAATGGCAAATGCAGATCCGCGCTGCCCCCCTTGTTGTCGTGCAAGTGGACGTGGCGCAAGCGGGAGCCGAAGCGCTTCAGGATCGCCTCCGCCGAGTTGGCCGGAACCAGCAGATTCGCATGCCCGATGTCCAAATGCAAGCCCAGGTCCGGCACCGGGTCCAGCAGCTCGCCGAGCTGTTCCGGGGTGTTGAAGTCGCCGGGCAGGTTCTCGATCATCAAACCCACGCCGCAGGCCCGCGCCACCGGCAGCAGCTCCTCGATGGTGGCCTGGTTCCGCTCGATGATGAAGCTGCGCGGGTGGAAGGGCGTGTGCCGGTCCGGATGCAGGTTCACCCAGCGCACCCCCAGTTCGGCGAACACTTCGATGCAGCGTTCCAGCTCGCTGACCGCCGCGCGCCGCACTTTCTCGAACGGGCTCGCCAGCGGCAAATAGTAGGCGGTGTGCCCGACGGCTTGGAGGCCGGTGCCGCGAAGCATGTTCCGGACCTCGGCCACGGGGATGCGGTCCGCGGTGTTGGGAGGCTCAATGGTCAGATCGACGAAGTCCAGTTTCATTGCCGCCATCCACGCGAGCTCCTTGCGGATATCAGCCGTGGGATGGTTCATCGCGCCGATCAGCATTCACTCTCCTTCCTTTTCCGGCGGATGAAGCCAGGGCCGGGAATCCAGCAGGCGCGCCCGCAGTTGGCTGGTGTCGCCGGTGCAACTGGCGGACGGCTCCGCCAGCATGTGGAATATGGGCGGGGGGAACTCAATGTCACGGTCGCAGTGCATCCAGCGATAGACGTTCAGCACGGAAGCCAGCAGCGGCGTATCCGGTCCGGTGCGGCGCGCCAGGCGCTGCCAGTCCACCGCGCCGCCCACCGAATGAATCATGTTCAGGATGTCGGGCCAGTCGCAACGGTCCTTCTGCAGCACGTACAGCTTGCTCCAGATCATCTCTTCGATGGGGATCAGGCGGTGCGTCTCGCCGGCGAACTCCACTTCCTTGCCCAGCGTCAGCCACTCCTCGTCCACCGTGGCCCGCGAATTCGCCATGCTCCAGATGATGTCGATAATCGTGTCGCCGTTGAACCCCCGGTAAATCCAGTTGCGATCGTAGGGGAGCTGCTTGTAGTAGTCCCAGAACCCGAGCTCCGCCAGCAGGCCGATCATCGCCTCCCGGCTCTCCGGCACAATGTACAGGTCCAGGTCCTTGGTGGAGCGCGGCCCGGCGCCCATGTAGTGCAGCATCGCCAGCGACCCGCCGATGGCGAAGGAGATCTTCCGCTCCGCCGCGGCGCGCATCACCGTGCGGTACACCGTCATCTGATTCTCGGCGGCGCCGGGCGGGGCTGGAGGGCTCATGGCATACCTCGCAGCGGCTCTACTGCAGTTTGCATGCCAGCGGTTGAGGCCAGATAACCCAAGTGGGTTGAGTCATTTCGAATCAGAGCGGAGAGGATTTCCTGCGCCGGCGCCCATTCGCCGACAATCGGATTGGCCACCAGCGAGAGCGCCGCCGCGTTGCGCGACCCGGTCATCGCCGCTTCAATCGCCAGGCGTTCCGCCGTCTTCACTGAGATCACCAGCCCGCGCACGGTTTCGGGCAATGGGCCGGCGGCCACCGGCGCGGGTCCGAAGTGGTCCACCATGCACGGAACCTCAACCACGTCATCAGCCGCCAGATCCGGGATCGCCCCGCGATTCACGACATTCAGCACGATCCGCAGCGGCTGCGCCCCCGCCAGCCCGCGCATGGCCTCCACCGCGATACGGTGATACCCGGTGGCGCCTTCAAACGGATCCCAATCGTAGTCCGGAACCGAGCCCGCGCCTTCGGCTTCTGCTTCCAGCCGGAGATAGCTGGCATTCCGGCGATTCAGATACGCACGGTAGGTTCGCAGCGCACCCGCCGGATCGCGATCCGCCACCTGCCGTTCGAGTTGATCGAGCAGCGTCTGGTTCAGCCGCAGCAACTCTTCGCCGCGCGTCGCCTCGGCGCGGCGTTGGTTCGCGACCGCCGCCCGCTGGCTGTAATAGAAGAACAGATACTCGGTGGGCAGCAACCCCAGCCCGCGGATCAGCGCGGGATCGAACAACGCCGCCGGGTACAGCCGCCGCAGCATGGCGTCGTCCTGCAGCAGCAGCGGGAGCACATCGGCGCCCAGCAGATTCACCGAGTTCACCCAGCCCAGATGATTGAGCCCGATGTAGCCGCACTCGACATCGGATGGCGATTCGTTCAGCGCCAGCGCGATCCGGTGGAACAGCTCCGCCGGCGTGTCGCAGATGCCCGCGACCCTCGCTTCGGTGTACGTGGCGATCGCCTGGGTGATCAGTCCCGCGGGGTTGGTGAAATTCAGCAGCCAGGCGCGGGGCGCCAGCCGCGCCACCAGCCGCGCGTGCTCCAGCGCCAGCGGAACCGTTCGCAGCGCCATCGCCAGCCCGCCCGGCCCGGTGGTTTCCTGTCCCGCGTAGCCATGCTCCAGCGCGATGCGCTCATCTCGCGCTCGAGCTTCCATGCCGCCGGCGCGAATGCTGCTGATGGCGAAGTCGGAGTCCTCGATCGCGGCTTCGATCCGCGGCTCGGCCTCGATTTCGATCCCCGATTCGCGGGCCAGTTGCCGGCCCAGGGCTTCCATCAGATCCGCGCGCCCGCTGTCCACGTCGTGCAGCGCGATGCGCGTGAACTTCAGGCCGGAGTGAACCACGCCATGCAGCAGCAACGGAGTTCGCAGGCCGCATCCGATCACGCACAGCTTCATGCCGCGCCGCCTTCGGCGGCCGCGCTCAGCCGGCTGAGCTCCTCCGCGCTGGGGAACCCCGCGATTCCGCCGAGCTCCCGCGTGGACAGCGCCCCGCAGGCGTTCGCGGTTTGCAGGCACTGCTCCGGCCCGTCGCCGCGCAGCCAGGCATAGATGAACCCCGCGTTGAACGAATCGCCCGCGCCGGTGGTGTCCACGCACTCCACCGGGAACGCATCGGCCAGGTATTCGCGCCGTCTCCACAGCAGCGCCGCGCCCTTGCCCCCGAGTTTCAATCCCACCCCGCGAATTCCCCGGTTGCGAAGCGCGCGTAGAATGCGATGCGGGCCGACCTCGCCCGAAATCCATTCGCCTTCCTGCTGGTTCGGGAAGAACATGTCGCAATGCCGCAGCAGGTCGATGGTGTCCGGGCGGGTCAGCCAGCTCATGTGCGACTGCACGTCGATGGACACCCGGCAATTCCGCTCCTTCAGCTTTGCGATCAGGCTGTGATCCAGTTCCGGATCCGGCGCGCAGGCGAAGTGAACATGGCGCGCGGACGCCAGAATCTCCAGCGACTCCGGGCGGCGCAGCAGTCCCGGCAGCCGCTGGTTCGCGCCGTAATAGGTGAAGAAGGCGCGATCCTCTCGGGTCGACACGCTCACCGTCAGCCCCGTCGGCTCCTCTGGATCGAACTCGATGTTGGCGTGATTGACTCCGCAGCCGCTCAGTCTCTCCATCACCCAGCTTCCATCCTGCTGCCCCAGCAATCCCAGCGCGGTCACCCGCAGCCCCAGCTTGGCTAGCCCGCAGGCGGTAATTGCAGCCCCGCCGCCCACGTCGCGGCGAAACTTGCGGGCGAATGCCTCCTCGCCCAGCTTCGGCAGTACGTGAAACCCGCTCAGGATCTCATCAATGTAAAACTCACCTACAACCGCTACATCCCGCGTTTTGGTGCGCTTCATCCGCGATCCGCCTATCGGCAGCACGTCCCTCTCCACACAGCGGAGGCACCGAAATTGCACTCAGCTTCTGTCCGAAACCAATTCACCTATGCAACACACAGTCTTGAGCGTGGCGTATCCCCTTACGTCTGTAGGTCCGGACGCCGTCGGAGGGTCGGAGCAGGTGCTCTCGCTCCTGGACCGCGCCCTTAAGGAGGCCGGTCATCGCTCGCTGGTACTCGCCGCCGAGGGCTCGCGCGTCTTCGGCGAGCACATCCCCTCTCCCGCCGCCGGCGACTTCCTGGATGACGACATCCGCGACTGGGCCAGGCGGGTGCACGCCGAGTTGATCCGCGACACCCTGCAGCGTTACCCCGTCGATCTCATCCACATGCATAGCCTGGATTTCCATGCATACGTGCCCGGCGGTTCCCTGCCGGTGCTGTCCACGCTGCATCTGCCGCCCGACTGGTATCCGCCGCGGATCTTTCAGTGGAACCGGGAGCGCCTGCACTTGAACTGCGTCAGCGGCTCGCAACGCAGCCAGTGTCCGCCGAGCCCGCTGTTGCTGCCCACCATTCCCAACGGCATCGAAGTGCAAAAATTCACAGTTGGTGAGAAGAAGAAGAATTTCGCACTCGCACTGGGAAGAATCTGCCCGGAAAAAGCGTTTGAGCGGGCGCTGCAGGCGGCGCGCAAGGCGCGCGTAGACGCAGTCCTGGCGGGTGAGCTCTTCCCGTACCCGAAACACCACGAGTACTATGGCCGCGAGATCGCCCCCCTGCTGGACGCGCGACGCCGCTTTGTCGGGCCGCTCACATTTCCGGCAAAACGCAAGCTGCTCAGTCAGGCCCGCTGCCTGCTCGTGTCGAGCACGGTGGCGGAAACCAGCTCCCTGGTGGCCATGGAAGCTCTGGCATCGGGAACTCCGGTGGTTGCCTTCCGTACCGGCGCTCTCGGCGAGATCGTGGAGCACGGCCGCACCGGATTCCTGGTGGATAGCGTCGAGGAGATGGCCGAAGCGATCCGGCGGGTTCGCCAGCTAAGTCCCTGGGATTGCCGCCGTTCGGCGGAGCAGCGCTTCGCCGCCGCGGACATGATCCGCTCCTATATGGAACTCTACGATCAACTGATTCTCGCGTCCCGCAACGGGAGCTACGCTCCTCAGCGCAGGGCGGCGGGGGCCTCATTCCTGGTGGCCCGATGAATCCCGCTACGGTGGAGATGCCGCTGGACCCGCAAGTCTCCGCCGAACTGGCGGGCCTGCGTTATGTTTCCTCGGCTGAGCCCGGCATCACCCGGCAGCGCTCCGGGCGCGGGTGGGTGTATCGCAAGCCGGACGGAACGCCGCTGCGGGATGCCGCGGAACTGGAACGCATCAAGGCGCTTGTGATTCCGCCCGCGTGGAGAAACGTCTGGATCTGCGCCCGTGCCAACGGCCACCTGCAGGCGGTCGGCATTGATGCCCGGGGACGACGGCAGTATCGCTACCACACCCGCTATCGTGAGGTCCGGGATTCCACCAAGTTCAACCGCATGGCTTCCTTCGGGCTGGCGCTGCCGAAGATCCGGACGCAGGTGGAGCAGGACCTGAAGCTGACCGGCCTGCCAAGGCGCAAGGTTGTGGCCACCGTGGTGCGTCTGCTGGAAACCACCTCCGTCCGAATCGGCAACGAAGAGTACGCCAAATCCAATGAATCATTCGGACTCACCACCTTGCGCGACCACCACGTGGAAATCGAGGGTCACCGCCTGCGATTCTCGTTTCGCGGCAAGAGCGGCCAGCCGCACGATCTGGAGATTTCCGACCGCCAGCTCGGCAGAATCGTCGCCGCCTGCCAGGATCTTCCGGGGCAGGAGCTCTTCCAGTTTCTGGAAGGCGGCGAGGTCTGCCGCATTTGTTCCGAGGACGTCAACGCCTACTTGAAGGAAGTAACCGGCGAGGAGTTCACCGCAAAGGATTTCCGCACCTGGAACGGGAGCCGGGAAGCCCTGATTGCCTTCGCCGCCGTCGAGCCTCCGGCCAACGCCACGCAACTGAAGAAGGTGACCGCCGCCGTTGTCCGCTGCACCGCGGAAGTGCTCCGCAACCGTCCCGCCACCTGCCGCGCCTACTACATTCACCCCGCTGTATTTGCGGCGTTTGAAGCAGGCGTCATCCAGCGCTTTGCAAGCTCCGGCGGCGAGTCTTCCGGGTTGACCGGCGTCGAAGCGGGGCTGCTCGACCTCATCAGCCAATACGCGCCGTCGTTCCCGGTCAAACCCCGCCGCGGCCAGCGTCCCCGAGTGGCTCCGCCGCAGCGAAAGGCATCCTGAGATGAAAATTCTGCCTTTCCGGACCTCCTTGCTCAATGGACAATCACCTGCAATAGAGATCGCCGGAGGTGCCCTGAATGAAAGTGATCTCGACGAGTGTTCACGGGGTGCTCGACTATCTGGTTGGAATTGCCCTCATACTCGCACCGTATCTGTTCGGATTTGAGGACTATCCCGCATCGGCAGGCGTCGCCCGCATCGTCGGCATCGCCATCCTGTCATACAGCCTGTTCACCCGATATGAGTGGGGAGTCGTAAAGCTCATCCCCATGAACGTCCACCTGATGCTGGACATGGCGGGCGGCGCATTTCTGGCCGTTTCGCCCTGGCTGTTCGGATTCAATAACGCACCGGCCAACGTTTGGGTTCCACACGTGGTTGTGGGACTGGCCGATGTCGTGATCGCTCTTCTTTCCAGTTCCTCGCCCCGCGACGTTCGCACCCAGGTGCCGGCGTCAGGCCGCATGTGAGCTGAGAGATGTACGTCAGTGAACTGTTCGAGAGGAGA
>CAYOQB010000030.1:0-38488 GCA_964406035.1 uncultured Solibacteraceae bacterium
CCCGCGATCTCGCGAAGTCGCAGCAGCGTCTCCGGACTGTAGGCAACAAAACCAGGGTGCATCTCGATGGCGATCTTCACCCCGTGATCGGCCGCGAACTTCGCCTGCCGCGTCCAGTAGGGGGCCACTTTCTTATTCCATTGCCAGTCGAGCACGTCCAGGTACTCGGGCGGCCACGGGCAGGTGACCCAATTCGGATACTTGGCTTTGTCGCTGTCGCCCGGACATCCGGAGAAATCGATCACAACGGGCACTTCGAGTTTCTCGGCCAGCAGGATCGTCTTGCGTGAGATCTCCTGGGCCCGCCGCGCCACATCGCGGTCCGGATGCAGCGGGTTGCCGTGACAGCTCAGTGCGCTGATCTGAAATCCTGCATCGGACACGCGCTGCTTGAACTCTTTCAGCGCCCTGCGGTCGTTCAGCAGATCCAGCTTCAGGTGGGCATTGCCGGGGTAGTTTCCCGTGCCGAGTTCCACGGTGGAGATCCCTAGCGTGCGCAGCTTCTCAAACACGGTGTCCAGGGGGAACTGCGCCAGCAAGGGAGTGAACACGCCGACTCTCATAACGCGCCAGAATAGCATGGCGCCCGGCCGCTACAATGAAGAATTGGAAGAGATTCGAGCCCTGTTGCGATCCGCGCGGAGTGTCGCCGCGCTCACCGGCGCGGGCATTTCCGCCGAGAGCGGCGTCCCTACGTTCCGCGGCGCGGGCGGCTTGTGGCGAAATTTCCGGCCGGAGGAGCTCGCGACGCCGCAGGCATTCGCTCGCGATCCGAAGCTGGTTTGGGAGTGGTACGAGTGGCGGCGCGGTCTGATCGCGAATACGGAACCGAACGCCGGACATCGCGCGCTGGCGGACTTTGCAGCGCAATGTCCGGAGTTCACGTTGATCACGCAGAACGTGGATGGCCTGCATGATCGCGCGGGCAGCCGGAAGGTTTTGAAGGTCCACGGGGACCTCTGGGACACGCGCTGTTCCCATTGCTCGCGGGCCTGGCGGGACTCCGCGCCGCTGATCGCGATCCCGCCCTTATGCGAATGCGGTGCGATCGCCCGTCCCGGCGTGGTGTGGTTCGGAGAAGCGCTGCCGCAGCGGGTGTGGTTTGAGGCGGAACGGGCTGCCTCCGCCTGTCAGGTTTTCCTGGTGATCGGAACATCGGCGGTGGTGTATCCCGCCGCCGGACTCGCATCCCTGGCGCGGACAT
The DNA here is from genome assembly GCA_964406035.1 of uncultured Solibacteraceae bacterium. Lineage (GTDB taxonomy): Bacteria > Acidobacteriota > Terriglobia > Bryobacterales > Bryobacteraceae > JAIEPW01. The sequence continues at coordinate 1,205 of CAYOQB010000030.1, forward strand.
CGGGAGCGAAACTGGTGGAAGTGAACATCGACGAAACACCGGTCAGCAGCCAGGCGGACTACACGCTTCGAGGACCGGCGGGAGAAATCCTGCCGCGACTACTTTCATGACCATTTGCTACTTCGACGCGTTTTCCGGGATCGCGGGCGATATGACTGTCGGGGCGCTACTGGACGCCGGCGCGAACGCGGAGGCGCTGATCGCCGCGCTCGATTCCCTGAACACCGGCGCGAGTTTCGAAGTCGAAAAGACCCGCCGGCGCGGGATCACCGCCAGCAAGTTTCACGTCCGCGTGGCGGCGGCCCGGCACAGCCATCGCCACCTGCACAGCATCCTGGAAATGATTGACGCGGCGTCGCTGACGCCGCGTGCTCGCGATCACGCGCGGAGAATCTTCACGAAGCTCGGCGAAGCGGAAGCCGCCGTGCATGGCGTGCCGGTGGAGAAGGTCCATTTCCACGAGGTGGGCGCGGCGGATTCCATCGCCGACATTGTGGGCGCATCCGTCGCGCTCGACCTGCTCGGAGTCGACGCGATCGAGTCCTCGGCGGTGAACACCGGGAGCGGCACAGTGAAGACCGAGCACGGGATCCTTCCGGTGCCAGCCCCCGCAACGGCGCTGCTCCTGAAGGGATGCCCGGTGTACGCGCGCGGGCCGGAGATGGAATTGACCACGCCCACCGGCGCGGCAATTCTCGCGGCGCTCGCCCAGCGCTTCGGACCCATGCCCGCGCTCCGTATCGCGAGCATCGGCTATGGAGCAGGGGATCGCGATTTCGCCGAGCATGCCAATGTCCTGCGCTGCGTCATTGGCCAGGCGAGCGGCGCGTCGGAATCCACGCTGATCTCCGTCCTCGAAGCCAACCTGGACGATGCTTCCCCGCAGGTTCTCGGCTATGCGATGGATCGCCTGATCGCCGCCGGCGCGCTCGATGTTTCGCTGTCCCCGGTCACCATGAAAAAGAATCGCCCCGGCACGCTGCTGCGGGTGCTGGCCTCGCCCGGCGACCAGGAAAAGCTGGCGGAATTAATCTTCGCCGAAACGCCGACGCTCGGCCTGCGGATCTACTCCGCCGAACGGCGCGTCCAGGCGCGGAGCTTCACCGAGGTCCAGACCGAATGGGGTCCGGTGCGGATCAAAGTAGCCGCGAACGGCGAGTTTGCGCCAGAATACGAAGACTGCCGCGTTCTCGCGGAGAAGTCCGGCGTCCCGCTCCGAAAGGTCCTGGCGGAGGCCGGCTTCCTGTACCGGAAAAGCATCGAATGAAATACTACCTGACCACGCCTCTTTACTACACCAACGGCGCGCCGCACATCGGCCACGCCTACGCGACCATCGCGGCGGACGTGATTCGCCGCTTCCAGCGGCTGGAGGGCCGCGAGGCGATACTCACCACCGGCACCGATGAGCATGGCGTCAACGTGGAGCGCTCCGCTCAGAACGCGGGCAAGTCGCCCAAGGATTTCTCGGACGCGGTTGTGGCTGAGTTCGACCTGAACTGGAAAGCGCTGAATATCACGCCGGATCGCTTCATTCGCACCGTGTCGCCCGAGCATCACCGCACCGTGCAGTGGCTGTTTGAGCGCTGCCGCGCCAATGGTTACGTGTACAAAGGGACCTACACCGGGCAGTACTGCGTGTTCGACAACCTTTATGTGAACGAGGCCAAGCCCGGCGACAACTGCCCGGATTGCGGACGTCCCACGGAAACGGTCACCGAGGAGAACTTCTTCTTCAAGCTCTCCGCGCTGCAGGAACGGCTGATCCGCCACTTCGAAGAGAATCCCGAGTTCGTCCAACCGGAGACGCGGCGCAACGAGGTGCTCAGCTTCATCCGCGGCGGCCTTTCCGACCTCTCCATCACGCGTACGAACATCCATTGGGGAATCCCGGTTCCGGGCGAAGCGCCGCACGTCTTTTATGTCTGGTTCGACGCGCTGATCGGCTACTTCACCGCGGTGGGTGGACCCGAGTATCAGAAAGACAACCTCTGGCCGGCCGACCTGCACCTGATCGGCAAGGAGATCCTGCGCTTCCACGCAGTGTTCTGGCCGGCGTTCCTGATGGCGGCGGATCTGCCGCTGCCGGGCAAGATCTTCGCCCATGGCTGGCTTCTGGTGGAGCAGGACAAAATGTCCAAGTCGCGCGGGAACATCGTGCGACCCCGCCCCATCGCGCAGGTGGTGGGTCCGGAGCCACTCCGCTACTTCCTGATGCGCGAGATCGTGTTCGGACAGGACGGCAGCTTTTCCTACGACGCACTGATCCAGCGCTACAACTCCGACCTCGCCAACGGCCTGGGCAATCTGGCCAGCCGCACGCTCAGCATGATCCAGCAGTATCGCGGCGGCGCGGTTCCCACGGGGTCCGACCCTGCGGTCGCCGCTGATGCCGCGCGCCAGACTGAGGCCGCGCTCGACGCCTATCGCCGGTTCGATTTTTCGCGAGCCCTGGAGAGCATCTGGGCCCTGATCTCGACGGTGGACAAGTTTATTGTCGAACGGGCGCCGTGGAAGCTGGCAAAGGATCCGGAGCAGGCAGCGAAACTGGACGAAACGCTTGCTACGGCAATGGAAGCGCTACGTCTGGCGACAGCCCTCGTCTCGCCCGTGATTCCGGAATCGGCCGCCAAGGTCTGGTCGCAGTTGGGGCTGGCTAAGGAACTCGCCGATGTCCGCGGGAACGATCTCACCTGGGGCGCGATGCCGTTCGCCCGCAAGCTGGATGCGCCTCTGGCCGTCTTCCCGCGCCTGGAGGCGAAGCCTCTGATCGAACGGATGCGGGAGTTGGAAGCCGAGGAGCACGCCCGGCAACTGGCGTTGCTGGGTAAGGCAAAAGCGCCGGAACCGGAGAGTCCGCCGCCCGCTCCGCTGGCGCCCGAAATCACCATCGATGACTTCGTCAAAGTCGACCTGCGGGTGGGCATCGTGAAGTCGGCCGAAGCCGTAAAGGGAGCCGACAAGCTGCTGCACCTGCATGTCGATATCGGCGAGCCCGAGCCGCGCTCCATCGTTGCCGGCATCGCCAAGGCCTACGCGCCGGAAACGCTGGTGGGCCGCAAGGTGGTGATCGTCGCGAATCTCGCGCCACGCAAGCTGCGCGGGCTGGTGTCGCAGGGAATGATCGTCGCCGCCTCTCTCGAAGGCGGCAGTCCCGTGCTGACGGGCTTCCTGGAAGACGTGCCGGTGGGAGCCCGGCTGAAATAGCCGTGACCCTCATCGACACACACTGTCATCTCGATTCGAAGGACTTCGAGGCAGACCGCGAAGAGGTGATCCGCCGCGCACTGGAGGCCGGCGTGGAGGCGATGGTCGCCATCGGCACCGGAGAGGGCCCGCCGGACCTCGAAGCCGGAATCCGGCTCGCGGAACAGCACGGCTGTTTTTACTGCACCGTAGGAATTCACCCCCACGATGCCGCGAAGGCGAGTCCTGAACTTTTTCAGAAGCTGGAGGCGCTGGCGACGCATCCCAAGGTTGTCGCCTTCGGTGAAATCGGACTCGATTACCACTACGATTTCGCGCCGCGGGATGTGCAACGCGATGCATTCGTGGAGCAGTTGGGCATCGCCCGTAGAGCCGGGCTGCCGGTTGTGATCCACACCCGCGAGGCATGGGAAGACACGTTCGCCGTGCTCGAGCAACATTGGGCCGATGCGCCGGGCGGCATTATGCATTGCTTCTCCGGAGGTCCGGAACAGGCGCGGCGGGCGCTGGATCTGGGCTTCCATCTCAGTTTCGGGGGTATCGTGACCTACCCCAAGGCATTAGACGTGCAGCAGGCTGCGCGCGAAGCGCCCGCCGCACGGATCTTAATCGAGACCGACGCGCCCTATTTGGCGCCGGTTCCACGGCGGGGCAAGCGCAACGAGCCCGCCTTCGTGGTCGAGACAGCGAAGAAACTGGCGGACCTGCGCGGCGTTTCCGTGGACGAGATCGCCGCCGTCACCACGGACAATTTTCGGCGGTTGTGTTTGCGTCCGCGCGGCGCGGGACGCTAGACTAAGGAACTTCACATGGCCTTCGGCAAGATTGGGCAGTCGCTTCGAGCGGCCGAGATTCTGGATCTCGTCCGCGATGACCTGGAGCGGGTGGAACGCGAGATCAGCCTGGAGTCGATCGCGTCGGTGGACGCCATCACCGCGATCGGGCAGTATCTGCAATCCGGCGGTGGCAAGCGCCTCCGCCCCATGCTGGTGCTGCTTTCGGCCAAGCTCGCCGGACAGGCCACGGACATGGCCATTCGCATGGCCGCCGTCGTGGAAATGATTCACACCGCGACGTTGGTCCACGATGACGTCATCGACTTCGCGCAAACCCGCCGCGGCAAGCCGTCCATCAACGTCGTATGGGGCAATCACGTCAGCGTCCTGGCGGGCGACTGGCTGTACATGCAGGCCTTTCAGGTGGCCCTGCGGGAACGCAACTTCCACGTCCTGGACCTGCTCATCGCGCTGACGCAGCGCATGGTGGAGGGCGAACTGTTCCAACTGGAGAAGATCGGCCGGATCGACGTTACCGAAGCCGATTACATGGAATTGATCGACCGTAAGACCGCCAGCCTGTTTGCCGCCTGCTCCAAACTCGGCGCGGTGGTCGGCGGCGGCGACGAGAACACGGAAGCGATGCTGGGCGAGTACGCCTGGAACCTGGGGATCGCCTTCCAGCTCGTCGATGACATCCTGGACTTCACCGCGCGCGAGAAGATTTTGGGCAAACCGGTAGGCAACGACCTGCGGGAAGGCAAGGTTACCCTGCCTTTGATCTATGCGCTGGAAACGTGCTCGCGGGAAGAACGGAAGCTTGTGGAAGCTGTACTGAACGACGGCAATTACGATCAGGTTCCCTTGCTGAAGATCCTGCAGATTCTGCAAAAGCACCGCGCGCTGGATCGGGCGCAGCAGCGGGCGCAGCACTTCGCGGCCAAGGCTCGCGAAATCATCCTGCGCTTCCCCGATACGCCTTACCAGCGCGCTCTGCTCACGGTGACTGAGATGGTCACCGATCGCGATCATTAGCTCCGGCTACGGCTGCACCACCAGGTTGTTCACAACGCGCGCCACGCCGTCCACGCTGCGCGCTACTTCCTCGGCCCTGCGCTTGTCGTCATCGGTGGGCACCCGGCCGCTCAGCGTCACTGTGGACCCATTGGAATCAACGTCAATAGACGTCAGGGTGGAAAGCCGGACATCCGCCGCGAGCTTGGTCTTCACCGCCGTGGTCGTCGCCGCGTTATCCACGCTCCGGCCGGCCGAATCCGCGGTACGCTCCGCGGAGCGTTCCTGGCGCTCCGTGCAAGCTGACGCAGTCAGCATGATTGCCGCCGCGGCGAAGGCCGCCAGCAAGGGTTTCTTGGTCATGTGCGCTCCTTGAATCTGCCCCCACATTGGTCTGGTGGCATACTTCCGGAGCTAAGACCGGGCAGGGCCGGATTCCGTTTCACCCGGTCCGGAACGGGGCTGCGATGGTGTGAGGTGATACGCTGATCGCATGAACCGTGAATGGGATACCCCTCGCCGGCGAAGCATTCTGCCCTGGCTCCTGCCGGCGTTGCTTGTTTTGCTGATCGCCTCCCGTTCCATTGCCGGCTTTGTCCTCGATTACCAGTGGTGGCAGGAACTGCGGCAGATCGACACCTGGATGAAGATCCTGCTGTACCGGTATCTTCCCTGGATCGGCGCGGCCTTCCTGTTCTTCGTCGTTCTATGGATCGCCCACGCGCGCGGATTGAAGCACGCGGGTACCAGCCTGAGCCGCAACCGCAGGTATGCGGTGAACTCCACCCTGGTTCTGTTGGGGATTTCGGTGATCCTCTCCCTGGCGATCGTCGATTCCTGGGCGATCGTCCGCTGGGTGGGATCGCTGGGACTCGCCGATGCGCAGGACGCCTGGCGCGATCCGGTGTTCGGCAAGCCGCTGTCCTTCTATTTTTTCGATCTCCCCTTCTACCGAACGCTACTCAGTGTGCTTTTGTTTCTATCGATCGCCGCGGCGCTGCTGTTCTGGCTCACCAGCCGCGTCTGGGACATGCGAGACATGTGGGGCCGCTTTCAGGACACCCGCATCGAACTCAGCGACCTGCGGCTGGCGGGAAGCTTCAATGCAGTCTTCCTGCGCGTGCTGGTGGCGATTTTTCTCATCGCCCTGGCGGTGAAGTATTATCTGGACCGCTACGATTTCCTGTTTGAAGATCACGGATCGTTTGTTGGCGTGGATTGGGTGGCCGAAAACCTGGGCCTGCCGCTGCAGTGGCTGCTGATCGCCGCCGCGATCGGCGCGGCGGGCCTGGTCCTTGCCGGGCGGATGCGCTGGGCCCTGGCGGCGCTCGTCGTCTTCCCCATTCAACTGTTGGTGCCCGCGATCGTTTCCAGCGTGTACGTCAGCCCCAACGAAATCGCGATCCAGCGGCCGTACATCCAGCGGCATATCGAAGCCACGCGATCCGCCTTCGCGCTGGACCAGCGGGCCCGCAGCATCGAATACACCGCGCAGCGCGAAGCGCGCATCGACGTGGACAAGAACCGGGCGCTGTTTGAAAACATCCGGCTGTGGGACTGGCGTCCCTTCCGCGACACGGTTACGCAGGTGCAACCGCTGCGGCCGTTCACCTACAGCGACATCGACGTCGACCGCTACACGCTGGGCGGGAAACTGCAGCAGGTGCTGCTCGCGCCGCGTGAAATGCAGTTGCAGCAGTTGGATCCGGCGGCCCGGCGCTGGATCAACCTCCACTTCACCTTCACCCACGGCTACGGCCTGGTGCTGGCCGAAGCCAACAAGATCACGCCCGCCGGATTGCCTGTCTTTTTCATCCAGGACGCGCCGCCCGAGATCTCGGTACCCGAGCTGAAGCTCACCCGGCCGGAAATCTACTATGGCGAGCAGTCGCATGATCCGGTCTTCGTTCGCACCAACCAGCCCGAGTTCAGCTACCCTTCCGGCAGCCAGGACATCAGCTCGAAGTACGCCGGACAGGGCGGCTTCCCGATCTCGTCCTTCCCGCTGCGCCTAATGGCCGCCGTCTACCACGGCGACTACAACATCGCCCTCACCGGCAACATCACCGACGAGAGCCGGATGATGATGCGCCGCCGCGTGGACGAGCGTTTGCAGACGCTGGCCGGCTTCGTCACCTGGGATCGCGATCCCTATCTGGTGCTCACCAACGAGGGCCGCATGGTGTGGATGGCCGATGGCTACATGACCTCCGACGCGCACCCCTACGCCCGGCACGTGTCCAGCGATGACTTCGGACGGGTCAATTTCATTCGCAACTCAGTGAAGGCCACCGTCGACGCCTACGACGGCGTCACCAGAATTTATGTGTTCGATGAAAGCGATCCCCTGGTGCGGGCCTATCGCAACCTGTTTCCCGCATTGTTCCAAAACGCTTCGGAAATGCCCGCTGACCTCCGCGCTCACGCCCGGGTCCCCGAAACAATGTTCCGCGTGCAGGCGGAGATGTACCGCGCCTACCACATGCGGGATCCCGAAAGCTTCTACAATCGCGCCGACTTATGGGACCTGCCGGTGGCCGGCGGCTCCACCGGCGGCGGGCTGCGGGCGGCCGCCGAAGGCGCGTTCTCCTTCGCGCCCACCTACATCATCGCCAAGCTCCCCGGCGAAACCCAGCCCGAGTTCCTGCTGACCATTCCCTTCGTGCCCCATAACAAGCAGAATCTCATCGGCATGATGGTGGCGCGCTGTGACGGGGAGAAGCTGGGCGAGCTTGTCTACATCAATGTGGGACGCCAGGACATCATCCCCGGTCCCAACCAGGTGGAGGCGAACATCAGCCAGGATCAGAATATCGCCAAGGATCTGTCGCTGTGGAACCAGCAGGGCTCCCAGGTGCTCCGCGGCCAGACGCTGATCATCCCCGTGGATGGCTCCTTCGTGTACGTCGCGCCGATTTACATCCAGGCTTCGGAAGCCAAGATGCCGCAGTTGAAGAAGGTGGCCATCGTCAACGGCAACAGCATCTTCTACCGCGACACGTTCGATCAGGCGCTGGCCGATCTGCGGGCTTCGTTCGGGACGCAGACGCCGGCCGAGAAGCCGGCCGAAGTGTCTGATGCCAAGCCCGCCGCGGGTGCTCCAGCAGTCCAGCAACCTGCCTCGGACGGCCGCATCGAGCAGATCCGCCGCGCCTTCGAGCGCTACCGCACCTTCACTTCTCAGGGCAAATGGGCCGAGGCAGGCCGCGAATTGGAGAATATCGAAGCGCTGGTCCGCCGCTAGAACCTGCTAGCGGGCGCCTTCCGTCTGAATCCTGCGGTCCAGATCCTCGGTGATGCGGGCCAGCATCTCCGGGTTGCGCACCAGGTTCGCCAACCCGTACTGGCTGTGGTGCTCGAAGAACAGCTCCACCGCCAGCAGCGAGTACGCGTACGCCATGGCGGCGTGCTGCGCGCTCATCCGTGACCAGTCCTGTCCCAGCCGGTCCAGCCTCGGCAACTGCCGTGCAGCGGCCATTTGTTGCAGCTTGCCGCGAACCGCCGCGCTCAACTGATCCCCGGATAGCTTCTGCGCGACACCCTCATGAAACCACGCCGGCCAGCGTCCCAGCATCGCCAGGCAGGCGTGGACGCTTTCATGCGCCAGAGCGCGCCTTAATTGGTTCAGGCTGGCTCCCGATCGCGGGAACGGCAGCCGGATCCTGCCGTCGAACTGGCCTCCCGACCATTCCGCGGCGTCGGTGGCCCTGCGGTAGTTTTGTTCGCTCTGCACGATGGCGATGACCCTCTCCGCTCCCGTGCATCCCAATTGTTGCTGCACCCGCCCGAACTCGTCGTCCAGGATCGCCAGCAGGTCGCGCGCGGTTTCGGGCGGCACCGCTTCTCCTTCGTAGCGAAGCTGCACGCGCATGCCGATCAGGCGCTCGCGTCCCGGGTCGCCGGCGATCTCGCGCTCCACCTTCCGGTACAGCCGCTCCAGTTCCGGGTTCGGATCCACGGCCAGCGAATCCCGCCAGTAGTCCAGGGCGCGCCGCGGATCGTCCGATCGCCACGCCGCGATCCCGGCCAAGGCGAGCACGCCCGGATCCCTGGGGTGCGTTTTCATCTCTTGCTGCAGAACTTCCAGCGCCTTCGCGGGCTGGCTCTCGTGGATTAGCTTGGATGCTTCGGGCAGGATGCTGCTGCGGGTCTTGGTTTCCAGCCGCCCCGTGGCGGGCCGATCCGCCGCGGCCGGCGCGGGGCTGGACTCGCTACTCGCCACCGACCGCAGAATCGTTTCCGCGTCCAGCCACGCCGCGCTGCGCCGCGCCCGGTCGAAGCTCTCCAGGCCCTGCAGCGATCCCGATCCCACGTAGCCTTCCAGCTTGCCCGCGGCGATTTTGTAGCAATCCTCGCCGCCCACTGAAAAGCGGACGGTGACTTCCGTCCCAGCTTCCAGCCTGGCGACCGCCGGGGAATCCGGAGCGCAGCCGGAGCGCAGCGCCGCCGGTTCTCGCACCGTCACCGCAGCCAGGCCGAGAATGGCCCACCAAACCATGTCCCGAGCATAGGGCTATCGCGACTGGAAATCTCTCGGGGAAAACGCTTAGGGAAGGCCGCAGGTCCGTTCCGGTCCAAAAAACCAGGGTGCGCTCCAGTACACACAACTGCGTACCGGGACTAGTATTCTATTGTCCAGGGTTCCTCAGGCGGATACCCTAGTAAGCCGAGGCACAGATTGACCCATCAGCTCACTCAGTACTCGTATCTGCAGTTGCTCGACCTTCTGACGACTTTGGCCTTTCTTCTGAGAGGCTTACAGGAGGGCAACCCGGTCGTCCGGCTGGCCTTGAATGTCGCCCCGGACCCGCTTACCGGCCTTCTGGCGGTCAAGCTGGTGGCCTTGGGCCTCGGGTTCTATTGCTGGCGGATGGGCCGGGAACGTTTGCTGCAGCGAATGAATCTACTGTTCGCCGCGGTCGTCGCCTGGAATCTGGTGGCCCTGATCGTCGGTTCCTTGCCTGGGGTGAACGTATGACGCCAAAAAGTGTTACCGGATTCGTGACCACCGCGGACGGCGCTCCGCTGCAGGGGGTGATGGTGATGGGTCTGGACCTGAACTACGCCGAGACCGACGCCGACGGCCGCTTCGAACTCACCCGGCCGGAAATGGCCGTGTTTTGCTGGCTCACGGGTTTTCGCCCCACCACGCGCCTGCTTACCCGCGATTCGGCCGCGCTGAACATCGTCATGGAACCGGTGGCCAACTCCGCGGCGCGCGCCGCCGGAGCCGGACGCTAGTCCAGAATCAGGGGCGGTTTCCCGTGCCGCCTCCGCAGGTTGTTGATCGCCTGGAAAATCGCCGGCTGGGCGATCAGCCTGGTCTCCAATTTCCGCTTGCCGGGAAAATCGAGCAGCATTACGCCGATGAATGCCACCAGCAGGCCCGGACCCGGAACCCCCGGTATCGACATCACCAGCCCCAGTGGAATCGCAATCGCGCCGAGCACGTTCTTCACTACAATGCCGGTCATCCGCACCAGCGGATGCCGGTCGATCCAGAACGTCCGTGGGCGGGATTGCGCGAAGTAAGAGGCCGGCAGTTTCACCAGCAGCAGGCTCACCAGGGCCAGCCCGCCGATGGACGTGACTGCGAACAGCCCCGCGCCGATCAACAGGCTGGGCCAAGTGATTTCCGGCAATGACGTGAGACGATCGAGCAATTGAAAAACGACCCTTCTTCTAGACTACGCAATCGACGGTAAATCCGACGCCGGATGTGCGTCTCCCCTTCATGATCACCAACCTGGTGCGGGTCTTCCTAAGGCTGGTCTTCTTCACGGCGGGCATGGCGAAGCTCTTTGCCGGGCACAAGTTCCCGGAGTGCTCGATATCCTGCTCGTCATTGTTGCCGGCGTAGCTTGATGTGGCACACAGCCTTATCGCTGCTGCACGGCGGGGGCATTTCGTCTTCTACGAAAGCGTGACGGTGTCGGAAAAAGCTCTTCCATCGACGTTTTGATGTGTTCTTAGCGGGAGTTGAGGGGACACTTGGCCCGGCGTCACAGATCGGCGGATCAGTAGTTCAACGTGATCGTCAGCACTTCCGGCGTCGAGCCCAGCGTGAACCGCGCCGCCCGGCTTGGCCTATTAGAGACGCACTGGGTCGATCAATCCGGGCGGGTCCCGGATGGAGCTTGTCTCAAGGGGCTGTTTTCGAACGGTTCCGCGCTAGCGCTGCTTCCCAGTTCTGCATGACCACAAGCACAGGGCCCTCCGGGGAGCTCATTGCGGGGATGAGGAACCGCTGCCCGTCCGGCGACACATCGAAGTTCAACAAGGAATGGATGGCAGCTCTGACTTCCGTCGAAATGCTGAAGAGCGGAGTCGCCCGGCCGAATTCCGGTTTTGAAGAGAGATTGGCGGAAACCGCGTAAACACGCCCGTCGAACGCAAGATAGTACAGCTCCTTCCCGTCGCGGCGCCAACGGAGGGCTTGAGCGCCGGAGCGTGTTACGGGATACCGCTCTCCCGTCACGCGCGGAGTTCCCGTGGACTCAAAAGCCTGGACGTAGACCTCCGCGCGACCGGATTCGTTCGAGGTAAAGGTAAGCCACTTTCCATCCGGGGAAAACGCGCCATTGGCTTCATGAAAACGTGTGCTGAGCACCGGAATTACTCTGCGGCCTTGGGCCAGGTCGAACAGCAACACGTCGCTGTGGGTTTCGTTGGCAACCCGCGAAGCCGCGGTATTCGAGAAAACGAGGAAGCGTCCGTCGGGAGACCAGTCGGTTGGAATCTGGAACTGATCCGGCGCCAGCGCTTCCTCAGCATCATTCTCACCCAATCCGCGGATCCGAACCTGGGGTTGCCTCCCGACAGAACCGTGCAGGAAAGCGATCTTCTTCGAATCCGGCGACCAGACGGGCGCGTCCCGGACGCCGGGCTCGAGCGTCAATTCACGGGCGGCGTTGCTTCCGACGTCGACCACCCAAAGATTCTGCGCGCCTCGCTCGACATCGTAGATCGGAGTCACCACTTTGCGCCCGTCCGGGGAGAGACGGCCGGCTTTCACGTTGATGTCGCCCGGACCGACCGATCCAACCTGCCGGCCTTCCCGGTCCACCCACACCAACTGGGAGCGGCTGACCAACGGCTGATACGCAATGGCGCCGCTGCTCGAAGCCGCAAAACTCGCGGCGCCGGTCGGCCGGAACGACGAGACTTTGCTCATCACCGGCAGGGGTTCCCCGGTGGGCCGCAGTAAGCCGGAATCGAAGGGTTGGGCGAGCAGGTTGCCGGAGCGGAGGTACATGACGTAGCCAGCGCCGCGGGTAGCCAGCGATGCAACATACACGACTCGGGAATCCGAGTGGAGCAGATCCCTGGCCGAGCCAGGATCGTTGAGCCGCGCCGTGCGCGCGCGGTAGCCGTTGTTCTGTGGATCGCCGCTCACGTACAGGATATGGTTGCCGTCGGGCAAAACCTGGGGCCAGGAATAGACCTGTTCCAGGGCTTCGGCGTGGCCGCCCGATGTGGAAATCCAGTAGGTCTTGAGGCTGCCGGCGAGCAACAGCCGTTCGGGGTTGAGCCAGGCTCCGGAAAAAATGACGCCCGGCGAGTCGCCGAGATCCACGCGAGCGTCGCCGTCGAGCGGCATGCGTACGACTTTTCCGCGGAGGGTGAGGAAGACAGAGCGGCTGTCCGGCGCCCAGAACAGGGTATGAACGCCTTCGCTGCCGGGAAGCCGTCGCGGCTCAATGGAGTTGAAATCGCGAACGAAGGCTCTGGATGCTCCGCTCGTATCCATTGCGGTAAACGCAAGGTGCGTACCATCGGGCGATAGCGCGAACGTCTGATGGGTGCCGGACTGTAAGACAAAACCCGAAGGCGGCACCACCGTGAATCGGGCGGGCCTGGCTGCCGCCGGCGCATCCGCGCGGGTGGTGGCGAACCAAAATGCGCCGCCGCCCAACCCGAGGGAAGCCGCCACGGCAATGAGCGCGGCCCAGGGCTTCCGCTGCTGCGGCCTGCTCTCGACGCGAAGCGGGACCGGCGGCGCCATCTCCAGGACCGCCTTCCCGGGAGGGCCGTGGACGGGCGCAATGAACCGGTATCCCTTGCCGGGAACGGTCTCGATATACCGAGGCTGGTCGGCTGAGTCCCCCAGCGCCTGCCGTAGCTTGTTCACCGCGGTGTTCAAGCCCTGCTCAAGATCGACGAAGGTGGTCCCCTGCCACAATTGCCGCTGCAACTCGTCCCGGCTGAGGATATGGCCGGGCTGCTCCAGCAGTAGCGAAAGAATCTGGAGCGGCTTGCCCTGAAGCCGGATGCGATTCCCGAATTTGCGCAAGTCGCCGGAAAGTTGCTCGAACTCGAAGGGGCCGAAGCACAGCTTGGACGACGGGTTCGGCTGACTTCTCATTATGGGATTTTTGAGTCTATCAGAGCTGAGCTGTTGATGTAATCCTCCTCGATTCAATCGGTTCCGAACTGAGGCGAAGTCCAGCCAAAATCCATGGACGCTCGGCCGTTTTCAGGCTAGAGTCCGGGCATGCCGCTAAAATCACTGATCTCGTTCGGACTACTGGCACTGCCGCTGTGGTGCCAGCCGCAGACGCTGGTTACCGGATTGCAATCTCCCAGCAAGATGATCCTTACGCCTCGGGGCAATTTCCTGGTATCGGAGACCAGCCGAGACGCGAACTCCGGACGGCTATCCTTCGTAAGCCGGGCAGGCGTGCGACGAAGTCTGCTGGAAGGCCTGCCGTCGGGGATCGATGTCACTCTTGGCGGCGGAGGCGGTCCCAGCGCCATGGCCTTGCGTGAGCGGACCCTGTACGTCAACATCGGTCCCGGCGATGCCGAGCGCACGGCGGCCGCGCCGGGGACATCGATGCTGAATCCCCAGGGCGCTTCCTCCCCTATCTTCTCTTCCGTCCTGGAAATCCGCTTTAGCACCGACGTCGACCTGATCCCCGGCACGTTTCGGATGACGCCGCGGCACCAACTGGCGTTGAACGACGGGGAAGAGGTGGAGCTCACGGATGCGGGCGCCACGGCTCGTCTCTCCCTGCTCGCGCGCTTCCCGATGGCCGAGCCGCATCCCACGGCCATTTACAAGTTTTCGAATCCCTGGGGAATGGCTTTGTCAGAGGACGGCCGGAACCTTTACGTGACTGACGCCTCACAGAACTGCCTGGTGCGGATCGATACAACCAACGGCCGCTGGCGGAGGCTGGCGCGATTTAGCCCGTTCCCGAATCCGACGCCGGTCGGGCCTCCGATGGTCGATTCGGTGCCCACCAGCGTTCGAGTTTACGGTGATCATGTGCTCGTCAGCTTTCTGAGCGGGTTTCCGTTCGCCAGCGGAAACGCCCGGGTGTTGATTGTGAATCCGGAGACGGGGGCCTCCGAACCATTTATCTTCGGCCTCACTTCGGTCACGGACGTGCTCTGGAGACCCCGGCCCGGCGCCCGGTCCCAATTCTTCGTGCTGGAGTTCAGTGCGAACCAGAGCGCGAACCCGGCTCCTCCGGGACGGCTGTTGCGGTTCGACACGCCCGCGGCGCAAGTAGCGGCGACGTTCATCACGCCGGTTAGCATGGCCTTTGATGAGGCGACCGGCGATCTGTTCATCCTGGAACTACGAGGGCAGATCCAGCAGTTGAAGATCAACTGACCAGGATCGGCCAGACGGGAAACGAAGCGGGACTCAGGGTTCCCGCCATGGGTGCGGCGGCGGAGCCGATGCCCCATCTCAACGCTTGGTCCACGCTCTGGGTTGACGCCGCTCAGTAGTTCAGCGTGATCGTCAGCACTTCCGGCGTCGAGCCCAGCGTCAACCGCGCCGCTGCAAAGGCAGGCGGCCCAAGACGGCCCTTCGCGTTCCGTGAGAAGCCGTAGCCCTCCTTGGGAATGCCGAATGCCCCGTGTCGAGCTTGCCGTTCTGATTATCGTCGTGAATCACGACGACGGCATAATCGCCCGGTTCAAGCATGTCGAATACAATGCGAGCGCGACCGCCGTCCATGCGGCCAGCGGCGCGCCGGAACGCCATCTCCGGTTTCTTCGGCAATCCGGCCTCGCTACGGAAGATCGCGGAGCGAACTTCCCCCTTGTTGCCGCGCAAACGGGTGATCGCAGGAGCCCGGCTTGCGCGCCCAAGCGAGCGGTGCCGCCTCGGCCACGCGGCTGTTTGCACTCAGGAACGCTCCGAGGCGGCAGCCGCGAACCGCTTGTATTCCTCCACAGCCTCCGCGCTGAGATTCCCCCCGCGGAAATCCGTGAAGCACTCCGTCAGGCGCTGTTTCGCCGCGTCATCCAGAACGCGCGGAGCCAGGCGAAAGAGTACGTTGTCCTCTTTCCAGATGTGCTGCCGCAGCAGTTCCAGATACTGCAGCGCGTAGCCGCGCACCTCCCGCTGCGCGGCGGCGTTGCCACGGCCGGCTTCGTCCAGCGAGCTCCGAACCGCGGCCAGCAAGCTCCGGCCCATGGCGTGATCCTGGAGCATGACCCCGATCGGCCCGCCGTCCACGGGAACACCTGCCGCGGCGAGGGCGGGGAAAAGGTGCTCCTCCTCCTTGTAATGGTGAAAGTGATCCGCGTATTCGGTGAAGAACGTAAGCGCGCGGCCAATGAACTCGGCCGGAAATGCCCCGCCGGCCGCCAACTCGCGTTCCAGTGCGTTCATCACGGCTTCGATCCGGCGATGATCGGCCATCAGGTCGAGAATTGGCGCCGGAGTTGATGTAGTGTTCATTGCGGAGCCTCCTGCGGCGGCGCGGGCGGCGGCTTCCTTCCGGACCGCGGATTCGCGAACCGGTCGAAGTCGTCAATCTCGACCACCGCCGTGCGCACGAAGTCCCGTTCCACCAGAACAGCGGGAACGGCCGCGGGATTGGCGATCGCCACGGCGGTTCCGCGGCACCACTCCAATCCCGCTTGCCTGGGCAGGCGCACGCGGATTTGGCTTCCGATCATGGCGGCCTCGGGCGCGGTGGCCCGCTGATCGAGGACCAGCGAATAGAGCAGATCGCCTTGCGCGAATGTCACCGCCTCGCGCACCTCTCCAGTGGCGGCGAGCGTCTCGATCTCACTGCGCCGCAGCCGCAGGCGCAGCGTGCTTCCCTTCAGGCGAAGCTTCATGCGGATTCCTCCTTCAGGGTTCCAGTTGAACCAGAGCGTCGGCCGCGGCGGCTGGTCCGCAGGGCATCTCCTCGGCGTCGTCGTCAATCGCGGCCAGCGGATATCCGGACCGTGGCGCAGGACCCGCGTAAGCAGCAATCCGCAGGGCCGCATCCACCAGATACTCGGGCCCGAAGTCCGGCATTCTCCGCGCCACGGGTTCCGCCTGGGTGGCGATGTGCTCGCGAAGGAACTCCTGGATGGCGGCTTCGGTGAGCGAGGCATTCGCGGAATCGCCATCGATCAAGGCGCACGTTTGTTTCAACTTCAAAAATGCAACGAAGTTCAGTTGCACCGCGAGGTGATCCGCGGCCTCGGCGATCGCCGGCTGGTAGCCGAAGGCCTCATAGTAGGCGGACAATTCCGCCATCAGGTAGCCGAACTGAACGCCGCCCCGATAGGTGACTTCGCGGACCGGCACGGAACCCGCGGGTCCGAACAGAGCGATGTGCAAGCCTTCGGTAGAGTGGGCAAGCGCGGCCGCGGCAAGATCGCGGAGGTCCGCCGGCAGACACGACATCAGGGACTCCAGGTCCGCCCGCCATGCGGCGGTGGGATATTCAAACAACAGCCCGAACAGCCGCCACTCCGTGGACTGCTCGAGGAGGCGCGTGGCCTCGGGACCCAGTGGCGCGGCGTTGCTCATGATCCACCCCGGCGAACCAAAGGCAGCCATCCGGAGCGCATCTTCCGTGCGCCGGACTCGCGTTGCGACCCCTGCCAGATCGCAAACGCGATGTGCGTGCGCTGGTTCGTCAACAGCCCTTCCGGCAGCTTGCGGCTGATGACCACGGACCAGCGGTCCTTCTGATGAGCGCCTCTGCCCTTGGCGCCCAGGGAGGGTCCCGGAGAAAGCGTCCCGGGTCCGGAAGCCAGCAGATCCTCGACCGGCACGGCGCGCGGACCGCCGCGGATGTTGCCCAGCGCGCGCGCCGGCGAATAGCGAGCCGCCATCTCCTTATGCGCCTCGGAGCCGGGCGCGACCGGTTTCGCCTCCTGAGGATAGTGGTCGATCGCGGCATTGGGATACAGATCGCGAATGCTGTCGCCACGTCCGTCCACGGTCGCCTGCCAGTCCGCCCTCCAGTAGGTGACCTGAACCGGCTTACCCTCGTTCCCCATCTGCGGCTCCGGCAAGTCCTTTTCGATCTTCGCTGGAATCTGGATGGCGCAGGCGTCGATCATCTTGGCCGGACCGGGCGCGTCGCTCTTGGAATCGTCGATCCATTCCAGGCGGAACGCGATCTCGTCTCCGTTAGTCAGGGCGCGGATCCGCACCTCTCCGGTTGTCGGCGTGAGCACGCGCGGTTCCACCTGATCCTGCGGGACCAGCTTGGCCTGATGTTCCGGCGCTTCCTCCCAGGCAGCGTCCGTGGGAGTAGAGGGCAACCGCCCTTTCTCCAGAGCAACCACTTCATTCACAAGCTTGGGCGGTCTGCTGCAGGCAGCGCCCAGAAGAATCAGCAATACGGCGGCGTAGCGCATGGTTGGGGCTCCTTAGGGACAGTTGATGCGCACCAATTGGTTCTTCGGATCCTGCGCGGGACGGATTTGCACGGGCTCGAACATCGGCACGCGCACGGCTTCGGCCCCCGCGTCCGCGCTGCCGATCACGGTGTCGCCCTGACGCCGGAAGCGGGTGACCATGGCTTCGGTGGAGCCGAAGAGGCAGAGCAGCCCCGCCAGGTCGCGATCGTTCATTGCGTTGCGGTAAATCTTCATCGCCTCGGCGGCGCCGGGTCCGAACAGCTGGCGGTTGAACGAGACCGGAGCGTGAATCGGCGGAATGTAGTACACGTTCGGCTCCAGGCCGAACTGCGGAAACAGCGGCAGCGCGACTTTCTTGATATGCACCAGGTAGTCGATCGGATTGTCGGCCCTGGCCTCCTCCGGCCTGGAAATCCACCCCGCCAGGCGGATCTTGCCAATGCAGTTTACGAAGCATTGCGGCTGGATGCCCTGCTCGATCTTGGGGAAGCAGGCGATGCACTTCTCCGAGGTTCCGGTCATCGGGTTGAAGAACACCTTTTTGTACGGACAGCCGCGGACGCATTCCTGGTAGCCACGGCAGCGGCCCTGATCGACGAGCACAATGCCGTCTTCCGGACGCTTGTAAATCGAGCCGCGCGGGCACGAGGCCAGGCACGCCGGATAGCTGCAGTGATTGCAGATGCGCGCCAGATAGAAGAACCAGTTCATGTGCGGCAACGTGAGGAATGCGCCGGTATCCACCTGATTGGCGCAGTCATCCTCGCCGACATTGGGATAAGCGTAATCCTGCTCCTCCGGACGCCAGCCGAGCACGCGCTCGCCCGCCGGCGCGGATTCAAAGATCGTCTGACCCTCGTAGCGGTTGCCCGACCACGACTGCCCGTCGAGCATCTCCAGCAGTTTCAGATCGTAGGCCAGCGGATAGGAGCCGTAGGGCTTCGTCTCCACATTGTTCCAGAGCATGTACTCCTGACCTTTGCCCGAGGTCCAGGTGGTCTTGCAGGCGAGAGTGCAGGTTTGGCAGGCGATGCACTTGTTGGTGTCGAACACCGCGGCGAACTGCCGCTTCGGGCGCGCCTCCGGGTACCAGTACGACATCTCGCGGCCCAGTTGCCAGTTGTAGACCCGTGCCATTATGCTTTCTCCCCCTTGCTCTGGAAGAACCCGCCGGCAAGGTACCGCTTCATCGCCTCGGATTCGTATTTCGGACGGATGCCGAGCGCCGCGGGACGCCACAAGCCTTTCCTGTCGATTCCGCCCGGCTCGGCCTTGCTGATCTTGACGAACGCTTCGCGCGGCGCTCCGGTGGGGCAGTGGATATCCGGCTCGAAGCCCTTGCGGATGCCCTGGCCGAACATCGCCTTATGCACCAGGGAGTCCGTCATCCAGGTGGGCTTCAGCCAGCCGCGCGTCGCCGACTGGTGCGAGCCCGAACGGAACATTGCCTGGTAGCCGGTGCGCGGATTCCGGGCGAGACCGTCGGCGCGCGCCTTCTGTCCTTCCACCGAGCCGGGCGTCGCGGTGTACATGTTGAACCACATGCGCGTCACGCCGCGCGGCGTGCCCGGATAGTAGCGAGCCCGGCACAGAAGCCGCGCGAACTCCATGTTCCGCTTGTCTTTCTGCCAGCCGCGGAACGGCCGATCCTCCGGGTCGGGATCGATGTAAACATAATCGCCGTCGTCCACCCCGATCTCTCGCGCGTCGGACGGATTGATGTCCACATACCCCTCCGTGACAAACGGGCTTCGCTTGTCGTGGCGGTACAGGTCGCCGAATGGTCCGAACAGAACCGCGATCATGTCCGTGTCGATCGGCGTCGTGTGCGAGCCGTGGCGATACTTCGGCGTATGAAAGATGAACTGGAATCCATCCTTCATCAACGGATGCTTGGTCTTCTTCGCTTCCTCCCAGGTGAGCACGACATTGCGTCCGCAGCGGGTCTCACAGGAGAGGTCATCACGGCTGACTCCATACTTCTCCGGCCCGTCCTGGCGGAACGCTTCATGCCGGGGTCCGATGATGACGTTCGGCTCATAGAAGGTGGAATCCACGGGCTCGCGATGCACCGGCAGGTTCTCGCCCGCCGCGATGAATTCATCCTCCTCGCGGTAGAACTCCAGGCGTCCGCTCTTGGTGTACCAGGGCAGGGAATCGGCCACCTGGTCATAACCCACGCTCTTCGGGGTCGTCCGGCTGTTCAGCACCGCCGGGATGCCCTGCCTGGCCTTTTCTTCCAGGTCCGCGATGCGGTAGCCCTTCGTGTTCGTTGAGTTGTCGAGAATGCGCTGCAAGTGGATATCGGTGCGGAACTCGCGCACGAACTTCCAGTAGTCGTTGAACCGCCGATCGCCGGTCAGTTCGGCAAGTTTGGAACTCACCAGCGCCTGCACCTCGATGTCGCCCATGGTGTCGAAGGCGCGCTTCATCGGCGTCCTGGGGAAGGTGACCAGGAAGGGATTCGTCACCGAGGCGGTCATGTCGGGATGCTTCAATTCGAACCAGGCGTCAACGCCGAACACCAGGTCGGCCCATTCGCAGGAGGAACTCCACCACCACTCGTTCACCGCCACCATCTCGATGCGCGGAAGAACGTTCACCACTGT
The DNA here is from genome assembly GCA_964406035.1 of uncultured Solibacteraceae bacterium. GTDB lineage: Bacteria > Acidobacteriota > Terriglobia > Bryobacterales > Bryobacteraceae > JAIEPW01. The sequence goes on from CAYOQB010000030.1 coordinate 21,426, forward strand.
GTTGAAGTGCCATTTGACGTTGCCCAGGATGGAGTTCGCATTGGCGAACCACATCGTCTTGGTCGGCGTTGGGATGTGAGTCTTGCCGGTCAGCAGCTTGTTGCCGACCCGCAGCGGATGATCTTCGTGATTGTAGTAATGCGCGGACTCCGCCTTCCAGTACTGCTTGATGCGCGCGGGCTTCGCCGGGTCGAGCTCGATATCGAACGGGTTCTCGTTGATCCACTGCGGCGCGCCGTTGAACAGCGCTACGCGATAGTTGCCCGCATACGAGCCGATGTTGCCGCTGATCCTGCCGATGTTGCCGGTCAGCGCCGCCAGCAGCATGGTGTCGCGATCCTTGTTGTCGCTGTTGAAGAACTGGTTCGGCCCCATGCCGACCGCGAACAGCGTGGTGCCCGGGTCCTTGGCCAGCATCCGCGCCAGCGATTCGATTGCCGCGGCGGGCGCCCAGGTGATCTCGGAGGTGGTCTTGGGATCGAAGTGGGCCGCGTATTCGCGCACCAGATCGAACGCCGGGCGGCAGCGGACCTTCCGGCCGTCGGCCAGCTTCACCTCCACCGCGTCGTCCAGCAGCGGATTCTGAATGTTGGAGTCCTTGCCCACCATGTCTCGCGTGAGCGGCTTCGGCCCGTTCGAGCTCCGGTCCCACCACACGAAATCGCCCCATTCCATGCGCATCGGCGTGCTGACCAGCGATTGGGAATGCCGCACCGGCGGCGGCTCCGCCTCGCCGTTCTTCAGCACCGTCGTCTTCTTCAACTGCGCGAGTTCGCCCCCGAACACGTCCTGCGCCCGCAGGTACTTCAGCGTGTCCATGCGGACCAGAACCGGCAGATCGGTCCACTGATTCACGTACTGGGCGTCGAACAGCTTCTCGCGCAGCAGGACGCTGGCGAGGCCCAGCGCCAGGGCGGGAGTCGTGCCCGGCCGCACCACCAGGACGTCATCCGCCTTGGTGGCTGTCGCCGAGTACTCACAGGCGATCACCACGACTTTCACGCCCTTCAGCCTCGCTTCCGTCAGCCAGTGCGCATCGGGCATTTTTGTCGTGATCCAGTTCATGCCCCACACCACCAGCGTCTTGCAATGCTCCACGGAGTTCAGGTCGAATTCGACGGTCTGCTGTCCGGTCACCATCGGATGTCCCGGCGGCAGGTCGGTGTGCCAGGAGTAGTTGTCGAAGCCCTTGGCGCCCAGCGCCTGGTCCGGTCCCACGTTGCGGACCTTGGCGTCCAGCAGCGCCATCGAGTTCGCCAGGCGGTACATCCCGAACACCCGCGTGATGCCCAGCAGCGGCATGCCGCCGCGGAACTTCATGGTGCGCACGCCGGCGCCCTCGGTGGCCTCGATGGTGACCGGATCGTAGTGCTGCGCCTCCAGGCGGCGCTTGCCTTCCGCGCCGCTGTAGGTCTCGGCCACGTTCTTCAGTACGGCGGCGGCGATCTTCGCGCCCTCGTCATGGGTGATCCGCTGCCACTCGTCCCGGCCGCGGTTGAAATACCTGGCGGGAGGCAGACCGTTGCTTTCTCTCGGAAAGCCTGCTTCGTACCACTCCTTGTAACCCTTGCGAATCATGCAGCCCATCACCCGCCGGTCGCCGTAAAACCGGCGCGTCAGCGCGAGCCCTTTCTGGCACACGCGCGGGTCCCAGCGATGGGACACCTTGTTGCCGTTCAGGTCGGTCGCCTCGCCGTACTTCATCGAAGGCCCGATTCGCACCACCACGCCGTTGCGGACGTAGGCGTTCAAGATGCAGTTGTGCGTATCGTTCGGCGCGCAGGTGAAGGTGTACACGGAATCGTATTTCCATAGGTCGCGATAAACGCGCTCCCATCCCCGATCCGGGTAAGTGGCCAGCGGATTGCGAACCGCCTGCAGACCCCAGGCGCTGCTGGCCGACGACACCAGGCCGCCGAAGCCGGACGCGCTGATCAACCCCAGAAAATCGCGGCGCTCCATGCGCTGTTTCATCGCTTGCCTCCTTCGAACGAACGCAGATACGCAACCACCGATTCCACATCGGCGCGGGTGAGCGCCGGCCGCACCGGCGAGGGCTCAACAAAGGCCGCCATCGCGGTGCCGCGGCGCCCCCGGCTGATCGTTTCCACCAGGTACGTATCGGTGGCGCCGGCGAGCAGCACCGGATTGTTCAACGCGGGACCCTCGGCGCCCTTTCCCTCGGGTCCATGGCAACCGGCGCACGTCGAGCCGAAGATGCGCTGACCCCGCGCGGGCTCGCCGGAAACCCACCGCGGCGGCTTCGGATCCGCTTCCGGGGACACCCTTGCCAGAGACCTGACGTAGGCCACCACCCTCTGGACTTCCTCCGGTCGCAGACCGCCGGCCTTGAGCCAGCCGGGCATCCGGCGTCCGGGCCGGCCTTGTTCCACCGTTTGGGCCAGCAGGGCATCGGGCGCGATCGCCAGAAAATCCGGGTTGGCGATCGACGGGAACGACACCAGTCCCGGCATCCTTCTCCCCTCGCCATCCTGCCCGTGACAGCCCGCGCAGAAGGCTCCGTAGAGCGTCGCGCCGTCAGTGGTGAATTCCCGCTCGCCGAACTTCACCGCGCGCACCCGATCCTTGGGCACGAATTGGTCCCGAAGCTCCTTGCGCCGTAGGGAAAGCGTGTAATAGGTAAGCTGCGACACTTCCTTCTCCGACAGCGGAGTGGGCGGCATCTGCGAACCCACCACCACCGACGCCGGCGCGCGGAAGTGTTCCGCCATCCAGTTCGTCATGGTGCTCTTGCCGGGCACGTGCTCGAAACTGACCTGCCCGGGATCCTTGAAGCCGGCCAGCGTGAGGTCCGGTCCGTCATCGCCGCCGATCCCGCTTACCTTGTGGCAGCCCAGGCATCCCGCGCTGTGAAAGACACTCTTGGCCGCCACCCATCGCGGCGCCGCCACGCGGGTCGCCAGGAAGGTCGCCAGCAGCGCCTGATCCTCCGCCGTCACCGCGCGGAATGCCTTCCAGGGACCCGCTTCCGCCCCGCCTGCCTTGCGGAGGTGCTTCTCGTGCCATCCGCTGTCATGGGAAACCAGGCCCGTGCGCGAAAGATCCGGACCTTCCATGCCGCCTTGGTCCGGACGCAGCGTGCCGCCCTTACCATCCACGCGATGACATGCGTAACAGTCCAGGCGCTCGAACGCCAGTTCCGCGGCCTGCAGCTTCTCCTGGGAAGGCACCCCCAGGGTGATGTGACAGGTGCCGCATCCCGCGTACGACATCTCCTTGGCGAGCATCGGTTGCGGCCAGAAGTGGACATCCCCGTGAGCGTCGGCCTTTTCGGTCGCCTGACCTTGGCCCGCGTGGCAGACCGTGCAGCCGTACTCCGCCGGATCGTGAACCGCGGGTTGGTGCGGCCTCAGCACCCGGTGGCCACGCACGGACTGTTCCCCTGGGCTCATGGTGACGTGGCACGAGACGCAGCGGTCGGCGACGCCAAGATCGTTGTTCACCACCTGCCGCAACTGCACCGGGATGGGGCCGTCTTCGTTGCGCCCCGCCGCCTGGATGCGCCGCCATTCCCTCAGAAAATTCTCATCCACCGCCGCGCCCGCCAGCAGCAGCAGCACCGCGGCGCTGGAACCGAGCAGCAGATATTTGTTCTTCTTCATGGCTTCAGTGTTTGGGCCAATCGGCCGGTGACCAGTAGAAGACCCAGTTGGGGCCGCGGAAATAAGTGCCGATCATCGTCAGCACCAGAAAACCGCAGAGGAAACACGTAAACAGGGCCAGCCCGCCCGCGCGAACGGACTGGAATCGCCGGATGCACCATAGCGAGTAAAGCGCGTAGATGGTTGTCAGGATCGTCGCCGGGTTGATCGCGGTCACCACCAGCTGCGGGATGCTCGGGAACCACTCGCGCAGCCATCCGAAGCGGATCGCGATTGTTTCGATGATGATCGGCACGCACAGGCCGAGCACGATGGAGAAGCGGACCAGCGGCCAGCCGCCCGGACCGCCAAACCACTGCCCGGTGCCCTCCGTCTCGCGATCGAGGTACGGAATCAGTCCCAGCCCCAGCAGCACGATTATCGGAATGCCGATGCCGCCCATGAACGCGCTGAACGACACCAGTTCCTGCAGGCCGAGAAAGTACCACGGCGCTTTCGCCGGGTTCTCGGGCACGCTCGGGTTGGCCAGTTCCTTCAGCGGCGCGTCGGAGACCATCGAGAGCGCCAGGCAGATGAGTAGCGTGAACATCAGGACGCCCAGTTCCGCGTAGAACAAGTGCGGCATCGAGGGAACCGTGTTCTCCGGCCCTCTTCCCACCAGGGCGGTCCGGCCGCGCACGATCGCCGCCAGGTGATAGGTCTTGGCCGGCGCTTCCGTGAACACCGGATACGTCTCTTCCTGACGCATCCGCGCGAGCTGTTCCTCGGCATCGGCCGGCCGCACCATGCCGCCGTCCTTGCGAATTCTCCAGAAATGCACGCCCAGCAGAGCGCCCAGCACCAGCGGCAGCAGCATCACGTGCAGCAGATAGAAACGGATCAGCGCCTCCGCGCCAACTTGATCCGAGCCCAACAGAAGCAGGCGCTGAAAACCGCCCGGATCGAAATACTCCGTGATGCCCAGCGCATCAGTGATCTCTCGCGGCGATTGCGCGATGTTGGCGCCGATGGTGATCGCCCAGTAGGCAAGCTGATCCCAGGGCAACAGGTATCCGGTGAAGGACAGGCCCAGCGTGACCACCAGCAGAGCGATCCCGATCAGCCAGTTGTACTCCCGAGGGCGGCGGTACGCGGCCGTGTAGAACGCCCGCGCCATGTGCAGGATCACCGCGATCACCATGATGTTGGCCGACCAGCGGTGCAGGTTGCGGATCAGCCGTCCGGTGGGCACCACGAAGTGAATGTCCTTAATCGATTGATACGCGGCTTCCGGATAGGGTTTGTAGTAGAACATCAGCATCACGCCGGTCACCAGCGCGATCAGAAACGACGACACGCTCATGATGCCCAGGCCCATGGTGGTGGTCCAGCGCAGGCTCCAGCGATGCGTTCGCACCGAATGCAGGTGCAGGAAGACATTCCCGAATACGAATGTGGATCGGGTGCGGTCGGTGGTCGGCGCCCCGGTGCGGAACGCGGTGTCCCGCAGCCGGCCCGGAACAGCCTTCAGGTTCTCCACGAACTCGCGCAGGGCATCGGGCTTATGCGTGGCGGGGTTCATTACGACACCTTCGTACCCGGCGGAACCGTCGTGCCTTCGTCGATGGTCAGCAGTCCCGCGCTCAACGTCACCTTCAACCAGGGCAGCGGCCTCGGAGCCGGTCCCTTTTTCACCTCGCCGCTGGCCGTGAATCGCGACCCATGGCAGGGACACTCGAACCCCTCCGGGTTGGGCTTCACGACGCAGCCCAGGTGCGTGCAGATCGTCGACACCGCGTACACGCCTTCGGTGTCCCGGAAGACCGCCACGGCCCGGCCCGGCGGAACGAAGGCCTCGCCGGTCGGCAGGATTTCCGGAATGGCCACGCGGAATTTCTTCGAAGGCGAGGCCAGCACCGCCGCTTTCGGCAGCTTCAACATTCCGATCACGCCGAACAGCAGCGCGCCGCCCATGGCCCACAGGGAACTCAGGCCCAGCCAGTCGCGCCGGGCGATGGGTTCCGGATCCAGGCGGGAACGGGTGGCTTTGGCATTGGTAGTCATTGATGGCTCCAGGTTGTCGAATAGGAGACTCGCTCCATGGAAATCGCCTCTACCGGGCAACGCATGGCGCAGGCCGCGCAGCGGATGCAGCGGTCCTCGTCCTTGAGAATGGCCGAATGCAGCGAGAGGTCTTCGCCTTCCTCGAGCAGCGCATCGATCGCGGCCTTGACCTCCGCGTTGTCCGCGATGTCGCTCAGCAGGACCAGCTTCAGGCACAGGGTAGGGCAGACATCGGCGCAGCCGCCGCACAACACGCATCGCGCCCCGTCGAACACCGGGGTCACCCCGCAATCCAGGCAGCGCGAGGCCTCCCGCATGGCCTGTTCGGGGGTGTACCCGAGCTCCACGATCGCTTCCGGATGATGCAGCCGCTCCTCGGGCTCGGCGAGCGGCACCGGCACGCGCCGGATCGCTTCATAGCCGCGCTCTCGTTGATAGCGGTCCTGCACCAGGTGCGAGGTCACCGCGTGGCTCTCGAGCGCCCGCCCGGTGAGAAATTGATACACCGATCGCGCGGCGGCTTTGCCCGAAGCCACTGCGTCGATTAGCAGGCGCGTGCCGTGCGCCAGATCTCCCGCGGCGAACACGCCCGCGCCGGTGGTGGCAAGTGTCTGGGGATCTACCTTCGGCCAGCCGGGCCGGAGCTGGTCCACATCCGCTCCCCCGTCCGCCAAGAAGCCCAATTGCGGCGACTGGCCGACCGCCAGCAGCACGGAATCGCACTCGATCGTGATCTCCCGTGCGTCGTCGTACAGCGGCGCGAACTTGCGGTTCTCGTCGTAAACCCGCAGGCACTTGCGAAAGCGGACTCCCGTGACCAGGCCTGCTTCGTCGCGCTCGATCGCCAGCGGACCCCAGCCGTTCAGGCGTTCGATTCCTTCCTCATCGCCTTCCAGGATCTCCACCGTGTCGGCGGGCATTTCCTCGAGTTCCTCAAGAGAGACCAGGCGCACTTTCGCGGTCCCTGGCAGGCGCGCGGCGGTGCGCGCGGTGTCATAGGCGATCTGGCGCAGCACGCTGCGCGCGACGTCGTAGGCGACATTGCCGCCGCCGATCACCACCGCGTCGCGGCCTGCTTCCAATGGCTCTCCCAGGGAGACCGCTCGCAGCAGGTCGACTCCGCCGTATACGCCGGGCCCCTGCTCGCCCGGCAACCCCAACCCGCGCGAGGCCTTGGCGCCCACCGTGAGAATCACAGCCGCGTGCTGATTCCGAATTTCGGCGAAGCTCAGATCCTTGCCCACGGTAACGCCGCAACGGATCTCGACCCCCAGCGCGCGGATCACATCGACCTCCCGGGCGATCACCTCGCGCGGCAGGCGGTACGCAGGCACACCCACGGCCAGCATCCCCGCCGGCACCGGCTCGGTTTCGAACACCACCGGCCGGAACCCAAGCAGGGCCAGATCGTGCGCGGCCGATAACCCCGCCGGCCCCGCTCCGATAATGGCGACTTTCTCGCCGTTTCCGGGTCGCACTTTCCCCCTCAAAGTGGACCGAAGAAGCGCGGCCATCTCCTCGGCATTCGCCGCCATTGGATGTCCGAAGTTCCGCACATCGCGCAGCACCGCCCCCGGACCGCGCTTTTCCGGCCCGTGCAGTTCGCATACGAACCTCTTCAGCGCGCGGATCGAAATTGGCCGGTCGTTGGCGACGAACGCGCCGTCATCGTCCACGCGCGGCACCTTGCCCCTGCGGCAGGCGGACTCGCAAGGCGCTCCGCATACCCGGCCGCAAATTGAAGCAAAGGGATTCGGACCCCGCGCCGTGAGATATGCCTCTTCGAAGCGCCCCTCCGCGATCAGCCGCACATATCCCCGGGCATCGGTATGCACCGGGCAGGCTACCTGGCAGGAAATCAGGTTCTGGTGATAGGCCTCAGTGGGGACATCGACCCGGAGCGGGGGCATTAGCTGCCTCCGATTTGCGTGAGACCCGTCCTCGAAGCAGGCGGTCGCGGCCCGCCGTCATTCAGTCCTCCGGCCATCAGGCAGGTCACCCCGCCCACCATCTCGGCGGATCCGCTGGGCCGCTCCAGCAGGTTGGCGACCGTCCAGCGCTCCAGCACGCCGGTAATGGCGCCATGCAGATCCAGCGCCGCGCGGTGAAAGCTGCAATGGCTCCACGCCGGCCGGTTTGATCTGCAGAAATCGCCCACGATGGTCCCCTGGCAGGCCTCCACAACCGCCAGCAGGGTGATTTCATCGGGCTTCAAGCGCAGCCGAACCCCGCCTTTTACGCCCTTCTCAGCCTCAAGAATGCCAGTCCGGACCATGTGGCGTACCACTTTGGCCAGGTATGTGGGCGATTCTCCCAGGGTTTGCGCCAGGCGGCGCGGCGACCAGCAGGCGCCGGGCTCCTGCTGGGCTAGCAGCAGCAGGGTGCGGATGGCAGATATAGAGGTTTTCCCAAGCATTGAGCAAACTCAGATAACACGGATAGTGTATATCCACATTCTCTCCGTGTCAATGAAATTTTTCCAGAATCGCTTATGGTCAACCCGATCTGAGTTACTTCTTCTTGCTTACACTGCTGACTCGGGCGGCCGAAGCACCCGAATCCGCTACAAGGAGGATGAATAATTGTTTTCTTTTGGGCGGGGCTGTCGCCCGTTCCGCGGCCATCCTGGACGCATCGCCCACGCGGTTATCTGGCCCGGCACGATGCGCACCTCGGGGAGCAATGCCCGGGCGGTCGTGCTATTACAAGCATGGATTGGCTGCGTAAAGAAACACAGAACAGGGAAGGTCCGCTGACGCTCTCCTAGAGAAGCGTCCGTGTGACGGCGGGTTCCACCTCCACGAAGGCGTCATAGAAGCCGCTGCCGCCGCCCCAATCGGTAGGCTCTACAGGGGTGAGTGCGTTGACGGAGACTCGCGCGCCCGCAGCATCGCGACCTCCGCCGAAGGGCATCCACGCGACGCCCGGGCGTACGCGGTCCGAACACTTGCAGATCGCCGCCAACTCACCATAGGTATTGAACACTCGCACGGGAGAACCGTCCGGCAGCGCCCGAGCTTCCAGATCGGCTCTGTGCATCTCGATGGTCAACAGGCCTTCGCTTCGTGTATGGCGGTCCAGGTTGTTGTAGCCCGAATTCAGGAAATGCAGCGTCTTTCCGGTGATGAGCTGGAGGCCGGCGCCCTGCCGGATCTCGCCCTTCGAAGGCAGCGGATCGTGACCCGCGGATTCGAGCTCGCGCGAGTACAGCCGCGCCTTGCCGCTTGGGGTAGGGAATTGTCCCTGGGCGAAGGGTCGCCAGTCCTCGGGCTGATTCAACCGCGCATAGCCGTCATTCCACAGCCGCTCCCAGGTGATTCCTTGCAACCAGGGGTGGCTGCTCTGCAGCGCGGCTCGCAGGATCTCCTCGTCGGATTCGAACAGCCACGGTTCAGTTCGGCCCAGGGCTCGAGCGAGACGGCGGATCAGCTCCGTGTTGCTGACGCTTTCTCCCAGCGGTTCGATGGCTGGCCGGTTCAGCGGCAGGTAATGGTGTCCCCAGGCGGGAACGATGTCGAGGCACTCGATCTGGCTCGCGGCGGGCAGCACGTAGTCGGCGTAGCGGGCGGTCTCCGTGATGAACAAGTCGTGTACCACGGTGAAGAGGTCATCCCGCAGCAGGCCTTCCCGGATCCGGTTCTGGTTGGGAATCGACACCAGCGGGTTCGAGTTGTACACGAACAGCGAGCGCACCGGCGGAGACAGCTCGGTGGAGCACAGGTCGTCACCCAAATCGCGCATGTTCAACGTCCGGACGCCCGGCTTCGCCACCTCCGGCATGGTGAGAGCATGCATGTTGAGAGTCGAGTACTGCAGCGCGTGCGTGGATCGCGACAACCCTCCGCCGCGGTGCCGCCAGGCGCCGCTCAGAATCGGGAGGCAGGCGATGGTCCGGAACGCCATCGCCCCGCTGCGGTGGTGTTCGATGCCGATCAGGGGTCGCAGCAAGGAAGGCTGCGTGGCGGCGTATTCACGCGCGAATCGTGCCGTCTCCTTGGGTGAGATGCCGGTCACCTCAGCGACGGCGGACGGCGAATAGTCTTGGGCCCGTACCTTGAGCTCCTCAAAGCCTTCGGCGTAGCGTCCTACATAGTCGAGGTCCACCAGCCCCTCCCGGATCATGACGTGCATGACGGCCAGGGCGAAGGCGGCATCGCTGCCGGGCTTCAGCGCGATGTGCCAGTCGGCGGAGGCTGCGGTACGCGTGCGGATGGGATCGATGACGACGATCTTGGCGCCGCGCTCCTTCGCTTCCCGGATCACGGGCCACAAATGAAGGTTGGTTACGATCGGGTTGGTTCCCCACAGAACGATGAACCGGCTGTGGACGAAGTCTTCGGGGTCCACGCCGGTGCCGCTGCCCTGGGTGGCGGCGACTCCCTGGGCGGCGACAGAGCCGCAGATGGCTCGGTCCAGGCGGGACACACCCATGGAAGAGAAGAGCCGTTCGTCCAGCGAGCACATCCCCAGCAGACCCTGTGTGCCGGCGCTGCTATAGGGCAGGATCGATTCCGCACCGGACTCAGCGATCAGCAGCTTCCAGGTCGCGGCGATGTCGCCCAGCGCCTCGTCCCAGGTGACGCGGGTAAACTTCGCGTCACCTTTCGAACCCGTCCGTTTCAGCGGGTAGAGTACGCGGTCCGGATGATACACGCGATCCAGGTAGTGATTCACCTTCGCGCAGAGCGTGCCGCGGGTGAACGGATGGTCGGGGTCGCCGTACAGCTTCTCGGCCCTGCCGTCGCGGACTTCCACCAGCCAGGTGCACGTATCCGGGCAGTCATGGCTGCAGGCGCCTCGTACGATGTTCAGGCCATTGCTGCTCATGCGATCAGGACCTCCAGGCGATTTGCGCCGACTCCCAGCATAAGGGCCTTCACTGGCTCCTGAGAAGATCCAGAATCGTGCAGTACGATGGTGCCAGAATGCCGAAGAAGCTGCTTGGTTATCTGGCGCTCGATAGAGGTATGCGCGCTCCGCTGCAACTGCAACTCTGCCGGGGCTTACGGTCCGCGATCCAGGACGGCGCCCTGGGCCCCCAGGATCAGCTTCCCTCCTCGCGCGATCTCGCTTCCGGGCTGGGCTTGTCGCGCAACACCGTGACCGCCGCGTACGACCAACTGGTCAGCGAGGGCTACTTGGAATCCCGGCCGCGCTCCGGCCTGTTCGTGGCGGATCGCTTGACCTTCCAAACGCCGGTTCGCCAGCCAGCGCCGAGGGTGAAAGTGATCCCGCGCGTCGCGGGACCGTCACCCTTCCGGCCGTCGCAGCCCGACGTGCGGCTATTCCCGCTGGCCGCCTGGAACCGGATACGGGCGCGCGCGCTGCGGCAACACGGCGACGCACTATTGCATTACCAGTCCGGTCTGCCCCTGGGTTTTCCGCTCCTGCAGCGGGCGCTGGCGGGCTATCTCCGGGACAGCAGGGGCGTCGACTGCGCCTGGGATCAGGTTGCCGTTACGTCGGGTTCGCAGCAGGCGCTGTATCTCATCGGGCAGTTATTGCTGCGGCCGGGAAGCGTGGCGTACGTCGAAGATCCGGGCTACAACGGCGCGAAGGCGGCGTTCTCCGCCACGGGTGCGCGCCTGGCGCCCGTGCCGGTGGACGCGCAGGGCCTGGCGCCTCCAGCCGCGCTGGAGCCGGGATCGCTCCTGTACACCACGCCTTCCCGCCAGTTCCCCACCGGCGCGAGCCTGCCGGTCGCGCGCCGTCTGGCCCTGATCCAGGCGGCAACCCAGGCGAACGCCTGGATCGTCGAGGACGACTACGACTCGGAGTTCCGTTACTCCAGCGCGCCGCTCCCCAGCCTGTACAGCTTGAACCCGGGCGGTCGCGTCATTTACATCGGATCCATGAGCAAGGTTCTTTTCCCGTCGTTGAGAATTGGCTACGCAGTGCTCCCGGCGGAGCTGGTGGAGCCGTTCCAGGCATTGCGCGCCCTCGTGGACGACTACGGACCTCTGATGGACCAGGCGACGCTGGCCGAGTTCATAACTTCCGGCGGTCTTTATACGCACCTGCGGCGTTGCCGTGCGGCTTACGGGGAACGCGCGGGTTCCTTCTGCAACACGGCCGCGGTCCTGGGATTGCCGTTCCGCTTCGCGCACCCGGAAGCGGGAATGAATCTGTTGGGTGAGACGGAAAACGCCGATTCGCGAGCGGCCCGACTTCGTGACCACGGCTTCGACATCCCGTCCCTGAGCGCCTACTCCATCGATTCCCGCAGGGGCGGCCTGGTGTTCGGTTTCACGGCCTTCGACCCTCCGACGGCGCGCGCGGCGCTGCGGAAGCTGGCGAAGTGCCTGTAGCACCGGACAAACAATACATCTCACATGCGCTTTCCGGCATCAGTGGAAAGATTGGATTATCTGGCGGACAACCAGCTTGGGCCTCCCTTAGAAGCCCGTTTGATAAAATACGGCTCCGCTGGATGGTGGTCATTGATAGTTAACGTTCGACTACGCGGCTTGCGATCCGCAATTATGGAGAGTTTCGCTTGATGAGCTTGCTGCCCGCCTTGCCAGTCTTAGGATTACTGCTGCTGATCGGCTGCGAGAAGAAAGCGAGTCAGACAGCAGTATCCCCGCCTCCGGTACCCGTGATTGTCACTCCGGTGGTTCAGAAGTCGGTTCCCGTTTATTCCGAATTCACCGCGCGGACCGATGCCGAGCAAACCGTGGAGGTGCGGGCTCGCGTGCGAGCCGTGCTGGACAAGCAGCACTTCCAGGAAGGCGCCCTGGTGACCAGGGGCTCGCTGCTGTTCACGCTCGATTGCCGCGAATATGAAGCCCAGTTATCGGACGCGCGGGCGCGGCTTGCCAAGGCGGAGGCGGACCAGGGCTTTGCCCGCGATCGCTCGACGGTGCAGACGTCGGAGGCCAGCCTGGAGGTCACCGTAGCACGCCTGGGGCAGGCCGACCAGGATGTCGCCCGGCTGAAGCCCCTGGCTGAACAGCAGGCAGTGCCGCAACAGGACTACGACAATGCGCTTGCCCGGCAAAAGGCCGCGCAGGCGGATGTCGAGGCCGCCAAGGCCAACCTGAACACCGCCAAGGTGAATCAGCGAACCACCGTTGACCAGACCTCGGCCGGCGTGGAGTCCGCCAGGGCGATGATGGAGCAGGCGCAGTTGAATGCCAGCTACTGCCGCATCACCGCGCCGATCACCGGGATCATCGGACAGCGCCTCGTGTCTCCCGGCAATCTGGTGGGGGGCGCGGAAGCGACGCTGCTGGCCTCCATCTCCGCCCTGGATGAAGTGCGCGTTTCCTTCGCAATCGCGGAAGCCGAGTACCTCGCATTGGTCAAACGCTACCCTCCCGGCGGCGGCCGCGCGAGCCCGAACCTGGATCTGATCCTCGCCGACGGCTCGACGTTCCCCTACAAGGGCCGCATCCTGTTCGCCGACCGCGCGGTCGACGAGAGAACCGGCACGCTTTCCCTGATCGCGCGTTTTGAAAATCCAGGCGCGGTCCTGCGCCCCGGACAATTCGCGCGCGTGCGGCTCCCGCTGCTAGTCGAGGAGAACGCACTCCTGGTGCCGCAGCGCGCGGTGATGGATCAGCAGAGCGCCAAGGTGGTCTTCGTGGTCGGCCCGGAAAACAAAGTCCAGCTTCGTACCGTCATCCTGGGCGAAAGAAGCGAAGACAATTACATTATCAAAGACGGATTGAAGCCCGGCGAGCGGGTGATCGTGGAAGGCCAGCTCAAGGCGCGGCCCGGCTCCACCGTGGTCCCATCCGGCAAAAGGGCGTCGCTTTAGGGCGGATCATGGCCAAATTCTTCATCCACCGTCCGGTGTTCGCGATCGTTCTTTCGTTGATCATCCTCATCGCCGGCGGCATTGCGATTACGGCGCTGCCGGTGGCGCAATACCCGCAAATCGCGCCGCCAACCATCACCGTCGAGATCATCTATCCCGGCGCCAATGCCGAAACCGTGGAACAGTCCATCGCCACCGTTGTGGAACAGGAGGTGAACGGCGCCGAGAACATGATCTACATGTCGTCGAAATCCTCCGGCGACGGCCGCTACGTTCTCACCTGCACCTTCAACGTCGGCGCTGACCTGGATCTCGCCAACGTGGACATCAACAACCGCGTCAGCAAGGCCAACGCCAAGCTTCCCAAGGAAGCGGTGGCAGCGGGAATTTCGGTGAAGAAACAGTCTCCCGACATGCTGCTGGTGATCTCCGTGTTCTCGCCGGAGAATGCCTATGACGATGTCTATCTTTCGAACTTCACCTCGATCAACCTGGTGGATGCGGTGGCGCGCACGCCCGGCGTGGGCTCGACGCAGCTCGTGGGACAGCGCGACTATTCGATGCGACTGTGGGTGCGTCCCGACAAGCTCACCAAACTTGGCCTGACCGGAGCGGATCTGGCCGGAGTGGTCCAGGAACAGAATCTGGTGGCGCCCGCGGGGCAGGTGGGCCAGCCGCCCGCCAAGTCCGGGATCGACTTCCAGTATTCGATGAACGTGCAGGGACGCCTGGCGACGCCCGAACAGTTCGCCAACATGATCGTCCGCACGCTGCCCGACGGCTCGATTCTGCGCATGAAGGACGTTGCCCGCACGGAGCTCTCGGCCAAAACGTACAGCAGCTTCGGCCGGCGCGACGGCTCGCCGGCGGTGCTGCTCGTCGTTTACCAGCTTCCCGGATCGAACGCACTCAGCACCGCCGCAAGCGTCACCAAGCTGATGGAGAGCCTCAAGAGCACATTCCCTCCGGGTATCGAATACAAGATTTCATTCGATTCCACCGAGTTCGTGAAGGTCGCCATCGATGAGGTGGTGCTGGCCCTGCGCGACGCGATTGTCCTGGTGCTGGTGGTTGTGTTCATTTTCCTGGGGAATCTGCGCGCGACATTTATCCCCATGCTGGCGGTTCCGGTCTCGCTGGTAGGAACGTTCGCCGCTTTCGTTGCACTCGGCTTCTCGATCAACACTCTGACGATGCTCGCGCTGGTGCTCGCCGTCGGAATCGTGGTGGATGACGCGATCGTGGTGGTGGAAGCGGTAGAGCACAACATCGAGCACGGCCTGAGCCCGCTCGCCGCCACCGAGAAGGCGATGGAGGAAGTCTCCGGTCCCGTGGTGGCGATCGCGCTCGTTCTGTGCGCCGTGTTCGTGCCTGTAGCCTTCATGGGAGGGCTGGTGGGCCAGATGTACCGCCAGTTCGCGATCACCCTTTCCATCTCCGTACTGTTATCCGCGCTGGTGGCGCTGACGCTGACGCCCGCCTTGTGCCGGATGATGCTGCGGCCCCGCCGCGAGATGCGCGGACCCGTGGGCGCCTTCCTTAGGGGCTTCAACCGGATGTTCGACAAAGCCACGCGCGGCTATCTTTCCGTTGTCCGCGTCACGCTGCGGCGGGTGGCTCTTTCGCTTGCCGTACTTGCCGCCATCTACGCCGGCGCCGGCGCGCTGTCGCGCACCCTGCCCACCACTTTCGTGCCGGACGAGGATCTCGGCTACTTCTTCGTTGCGTTTCAGCTTCCGGACGGCGCCTCCATGGAGCGCAATGACCTGCTGATGAAACGCGCCGAGGCGGATATCCGGAAAGTCAAGGGCGTCCGCGAGGTGCTGACGCTGGGCGGCTTGAACCTGATGACCGGCGCGTATACTTCCAACAACTCGTCCATGATCGTCGCTCTGGAGCCTTGGGAGCATCGTGAAGACGAACAGACGCAACTGGCGGCGATCATGCGCGAGGCTCGCATGCGGTTCGCCGCGTATCCCGAAGCTCTGGGCATCGTCTTCGCTCCGCCCGCCCTGCCCGGCCTGGGGAGCGCGGGCGGTTTCCTGATGGAACTGCAGGATCGCGCCGGCGGGACTCCCGCGGACCTCAGCGCCACGCTCCGAACTTTTCTCGACAATGCCCGCCAGGACCCGCGGATCGCCAACCTGTATTCCGGCTTCTCCACCGGCGTCCCGCAGTTGCAGCTCGACCTCGATCGCGATAAGGTCCGCACCCTGCAGATTCCCGTCAACACCGTTTTCCAGAGCCTGCAGATCTACCTGGGTGGACTTCAAGTGAACGACTTCAATCGCTTCGGCCGCACCTACAAAGTGATGCTGCAGGCCGAGCCGGAGTTCCGGGCCACCCCCGAGAGCATCGGCACCATTAATGTCCGGTCAGACGCGGGCGCGATGGTTCCCATCTCCACACTCGGCAAGCTGAACATGACCAACGGTCCGGAACTGCTGCAGCGATACAACATGTACCGGACCGCCGAGATCAACGGCGTGCCCGGCGCGGGCAGGAGCTCCGGCGAGGCCCTGGCGGCAATGGAGGAATTAGCCGCGAAGAACCTCCCGCAGGGCTACGGATTCGAATGGACCGGGACCGCCTTCTTCGAGCGCGGCACCGGCAGCACGCAGACAGTGGTCTTACTGATGGCGCTGGTGTTCGTTTTCCTGGTGCTGGCGGCGCAGTACGAAAGCTGGGCGGTGCCGTTCTCCGTTCTGCTGGGGCTGCCCATCGGCGTGTTCGGCGCGCTGCTGTTCGTGTGGATGCGCGGCCTTGCCAATGACCTGTTCGTGCAAGTGGGCATCATCGCCCTGATGGGGCTCGCCGCGAAGAATGCCATTCTGATCGTCGAATTCGCCAAGGAGCAGCATGAGAAGCAGGGCAAAAGCCTGTTCGACGCGTCGATGGAGGGGGCGAGGCTCCGCTTCCGTCCGATCCTGATGACCGCTTTCGCCTTCATCATGGGCGTGATTCCGCTGTATATCTCGCACGGCGCCGGCTCCGCCGCGCGAGCCAGCGTCGGCACCTCGGTGCTCGGCGGCATGCTGATCGCCACCGCGATCGGAGTCTTTTTCATCCCGATGCTCTACGTGCTCGTCCAAGGCCTGGCTTACCGGTTGAGCGGCAGCAAGGAACGGATTCACGGCAAGCCGGATGCCGCCGTGAAGGCGGCGGCGGAAGGGGCACATTCGTGATCCGCATCTTCCCGTTGCTCGTTATTGTGCTTCTCGGCGGCTGCGCGGTGGGTCCGAACTATCGCCGCCCCGAAGTTCCGCTCCCGCCCGGCCACCGTGCCGGAGCCGCCGATCTGGACGCCGCGGCTAGCCTTGCAGACATGAAGTGGTTCGACCTGTTTCAGGACGAGGCGCTGCGCACGCTTATTCGCCAGGCGCTGGCCAACAACTTCGACGTTCGCATCGCCGCGCAGCGGGTGACGCAAGCCGAAGGTCAGCTCGTCGCCGTCCGTTCCGGGTTTTGGCCGCAGCTTGGTGTGCAGGGGACCGGCGCTCGCCAGGGCGTCACCTCTCCGGTTCAGAGCTCGATTGGCATCTTCGGATTCGCCAGTTGGGAGATCGATCTGTTCGGACGAATCCGCAGGTCGGCCGAAGCGGCTCGCGCCGACCTCCAGTTCAGCCGCGAGGATC
>CAYOQB010000031.1:0-37854 GCA_964406035.1 uncultured Solibacteraceae bacterium
GACCCGCCGCCCGTCGCCGACTCCTCCAGGTCCACGCCCAACTCCGCGGCGGCTTTGCGCGCCAGCGCGAACAGTTTCCGCACGCCAGCCGACCGCTCCATCGGCGGACGGTTCAAGCCGCCCGTCAACTCCAGCGTGCAGCGTTTATCGAACGGTTTCAATCCCCGGAATTGCTTCTCCAGCCAGGCGCCGTCTTTCATCGTGGGCACGCGGATATCGATGTGCGCGTACGCCTCAGCCGGAACCACGTTGCTTCGCGTGCCGCCTCGGACCACTCCGGGGCTCACCGTGATTCCCTTCTCCAGTCGCGTTAATCCGGCGATGCGATCCAACTGGCGCGCCAGTTCCACTACCGCGTTCGCGCCCGCCGCGAAATCGACCCCGGCGTGCGAGGCCACGCCGCGTACGGTCAGCTCGTAATCGCCCACGCCCTTGCGCGCGGTCTTGGCTTTGCCGGTTAAGCCGGTGCCGGGCTCCAGCACCAGAACCGCGATGCTCTGGCGCGCTGCCTCTTCAGTCAGCGCGCGCGAGGAATCGCTGCCCACCTCCTCATCGCTGTTGATCTGCATGACCACTTTGCGCTGCACCGGAATATCCAGCTCGCGCAGGATGCGCATCGCGAAGATGAACAGCACCAGGCCGCCCTTCATGTCCAGCGTTCCGGGACCCCACAATCGCCCTTTCGATTTCCGAAACGGCATGGACGGCAGAATGCCGAGCGGGTACACCGTGTCGGAGTGTCCCAGCGCCAGAATCTGGCCATCCTTCTTCTTCGCGCCATTGAGCAGGAACTCGCAGCGCATATGCCGGCCGAACGTTCCTCCGGGGAACGTCTTCACCCGCGCGATGCCGTCCAGTTTGGACGCGAGCAGCTCCACGAAGCGGTTTACTGCCGCGGGGTCCGTGCTGGGGGACTCGCACTCCACCAGCTCCTGAATCCAGCTTTCAATGTCCTTTTGGTGCTTGCGTGCGTGCGCGAGAAACGGGTCCATCCGCATCAGAATCGCACACTTGGCCGCGGTCCTGGCCGGAAGCGTCTAGAACCCGGAGGCCGGCTTCTCGCCTGGTACCGGAACCGGAGTCTCTTAACAGAAGCGCGGCCAAACCGCAGCATGGATGCATGTTGACGCTGGAACAATGGTCGTCGCTGGTGAGCGCCGCTTCGCTGGTCGGGATCGTGCTGCTGCGCCGGTTGCGCTAACGCCCCGCGGCCAGCTCCGCGAACATCCGTTCATAAGCGTCAGTTACAGCCTGCCAGCTATACCGCTCACGGACGCGAGCCTCCGCGAGTTGCCGCAGCCGGTCGCGCTCGGCTTCGCTCATGTCCAGCACCTCGCGCAGGCGTTCCGCAAGGTTGCGATGCGTAAACGCGATCCCCGCCTCGCCCGCCACCTCCGCGTTCTCCGGCGTGTCCAGATACAGGGTCAATGCGCCGCGGCCCATCGCCTCGATCAGCGCGGGATGTGTGCCGCCTACTTCGGTGGCGTGGATGTAGGCGAAGCAGTGCGAGCCGAGCTCGCGGTAGCCTTGCCCGTACACTGCGCCCGGCATCACGATCCGCGGATCGCGCGTGTCGCGGACGCGAGCAATATACTCCTGCGCGTACGGAGCGTCGCCGATCAGCGCCAGTTTCAGCCCGGTATCCACTTTTTCGAACGCCTCGCGCACCAGCAGGGCGTTGTTTTCCGGCTCCATGCGGCTGACGTAGAGGAAGTATCGCCCGGGCTCCAGTCCCAGCGCGCGCACCTGGCCATCGCTGTCAAGCTTCCCCAACTCCGCGCCATAAGGAATCATCACCGAGCCGGCCGCGTACGTGTCGCGGTAGTAATCCTGAATCTGCCGCGCGTCGGTGACGATCACGTTGGGGAACCAGGTAGACAGCTTCTCCGACACGCGATACCACGTCTTCGCCGCGCGGTTCCACTTCTTGCGATTCCGCTCCAGTCCGTCGACGTTCAACGCCACCGGCATCCCCATTAGCCGCGGCATCCAGGTGAAGATCGCGTTCGCGGCGTTGCAGTACAGCAGCACGTCGTGGCGATGAAACAGCACATGCAGCGTGGAAAGAAACGTGTGAACGATCGTGTCCGTGTACTTGTGGCGGAGAGTGGGCAGCGTTACCCGGCGTATGCCGCGATATTCCGGCTCGGTGTGCGGCTCGCGACAGTAGACCGTAACGCGGTGTCCGCGCTCCACCAGGCGGATGCCCAGTTCCTCCGCGAACGTTTCGAAGCCGCCGTAGCGGGCCGGAATGCCCCGCGTTCCCAGAATGGCGATGCGCAACGGCCGCTCAGCCGCGGGCGGCACGGGATTTCGCCAGCACGCGCGCGCTCGCCTTGGGAGCGGGACGGCTTACCGGCTCATAGGAGAACCAGCCGGCGATGTACTCGTCGGTGACGCGGCGGCGCTTCATGATCTCGCGGCGCTTCTCCAGCACGCGACGCCAGTTCTTCGCCAGATACCAGAACGCCTTTAACGAGGTGTGCTCATGCAGGATGCAGGCGCCCAGCACCACGATGTCCCGCGCCGTGATGCTCCACCAGTTGCGGCGGTACAGGTCCGCGCTCATGTTCTTGATGCGCATCAGGAAGCGGTTCTTCACCGAGTGCATGTTGATTTCCGGCGGCAGCGCCCGCCGGTTGCCGGGCAGAACATTGCGGACGTGATAGCCGCGAGCGTGCGGCGTGTACACGCAGCGCCAGCCCAGCAATTGCGCCCGCCACGCGACATCGGCGTCCTCGCGATAAACGAAGAAATCCGGATCGAAGAACTCGCCCTGCACCGCGATGTCCTCGATCATCGCGCGCCGGTACAGCGCCGCCGCGGCGGTGGCGCCGAAAACATACTCATGCGTCAGGTAGTGGCCGTTGTCCACTTCCTGGCTGCCGCGATCCAGATGCCGCAGGTTGGGAGTGAAGTAGATCCCGGTGGAATCCACCAGTTGCTTCTCCGGCAGATCGAAGGTGGCGAGAATGGTCAGCAACTTGCCGCATACGGTGCCCGCCTTCGGATCCAGTTGTCCGGCGTCCACCAGCGCCTGAATAAAGTTCGGCAGCAGCAGCACATCGGGATTCAGGGTCAGCACCCAGCCGCCCCGCGAGATTTCGATCGCCTGGTTTTGCGCGGCCGCGAACCCAATGTTTTCTTCGTTGTAAACCACGCGGCAGCGCCCCGCGAACTGTTCCAGAATGTCGCCCGTGCCGTCGGTGGAGGCATTGTCGATGACAATGATCTCCATGCGCGGGTACTTCTGCTCAAGTACGCTTTCCAGGCAGCGCTTGATGAAGCGGCCGCTGTTGTACGTCACAATTGTGACGGAAACGAAATCGTTGGAGGCCATGGATCGGACATTCGCGCCCACCCGCGTTTACCTTCCCCGCTCCGCGCGACCGGTCTCAATACCGCGTCCGCGCTGGTGATCTTTGGCGCCTGCCCTGCGCGCCTCCCATGTGCCGGTGCGAGCAAACGCCCGGCGGGTTGCCAACCTGAAAACTGCTCCGTAACTGGCGAACGGTCCTACGCTGCGTTCTGCAATCATCCCCGCGACCATCCGCGGAAGGGACGCCAAGGCCACTGCCCCGCAGACAGCCCGATAAGGGATTTCACGGTAATGCTTTGTAGCATAGCGTAGAAGGTTACTATACCAGTTTCGCTTACGTGATGTCTCGGGCAATTTGTTCACCGAATGGCCCCCCCGGTGCTCCGCCCGGACCTCCGGACAGAACGCCGCCCGAAACCCTAAGTCGTTCGCTCTCTTCAGGAAATCAACATCCTCGAACCACGCCGGCCAGAAATCTTCGTCGAATCCACCAGTACTAGTCCACACATCCCGCCGCACCGCCAGGAAGGCTCCCGCGGGCTGTTCCACCGGCCCCGGACCCCCGTAGTTGCGATCCAAGTATCGATAACGCCGGTTTACCGCGTTACCAGGCCAGATCCGGTTCAGCCCGAAAACCTCGAAAATCAGCGTCCAAGGCGTCGGAAAGCGACGGATGCTGAAACCGCGCTGCGGCCGACCATCCACGCCCACCAGGAGCCCCGCGGCAATCCCCGACTCCCGGCAAGCGGACACTAGGGGTCCGATGGCGGTAAGCAACCGGACATCGGGGTTGAGTATCAACACGACTTCCGCTTTCGTGGCCCGGAAGCCCTGGTTGACGGCTGCTGCAAATCCAACATTATCAATATTTTCCGTGAATCGGACGCTTCCGCCGAAAGCCGCGCATTTCCGGACTTCGGAGCCCGTGTTGTCAGAAGACGCGTTATCAATGACCAGCACCGGCAGCCCCTCCAGCGCGTCGAGACACGCTCCGATCACTTCCTCGGAGTTGTAGGTCACGACGACTACCGCCAGATCGTCCATTGTGAGTTGTTGCAAGCCGGATGCCATCACCTGCAGGCTCTACAGAGCCTCGGAAATGCCTTTTGCTCAATCAACTTAGCCACTCTAGTGTGGCGAATTTACCCCACTAGTGGGTTTACCGGAAACGTTTTTTCACCAGAAACCACAAATTGTAGAACCCGTCCCGCCACGGGTTCAGCTTGATCTCGCCCAGCCGCGACGAGTACAGAATGGTCAGCTCCGCGAACCGGATCTTGCCGGGATGCTTCAGCGCCTCGATCTTGATCTCCTCGGAGAACGCCATCCCGTCGCTTTCCAGCTTCATATGCTTCAGGATGTCGCGGCGAAACACCCACATTCCCGATTGCGAGTCCCGCACCCACTTGAAGTACAGCAGCGACATCGCCAACGAAAGCACCAGGTTGCCGAACTTGTGCTTGAAACTCATCGCGGTGGCATCCTGCACCGGGAAGCGGGAGGCGTTCAGGAAGTCGGCCTTCAGGTGCAGCAGCGCCTCCAGAAGATAGGATATGGCGTCCGGCGGATAGCTGTGATCGCCGTCGAGCGTCACGATTACGTCCCCGGTCGCGAAGCCGAACCCGCGCTTGTATGCCCTTCCGTAGCCCCGCACATCCTCCCGGATCACGCGAGCGCCCAGGCTTTCGGCGACATCGGCGGTGCGGTCCGTCGAATTGTTGTCCACCACGATCACTTCATCCACGAACTCGGGCATCCGGTTCAGAACCAGCTCGATGCCCTGTTCTTCGTTCAGGCAGGGGATGATGACCGTGATTTTCAGGTCCTTATACATGGTTCGGCGGACGGCGTGGCGGCGAACTCATTAGCATAGCCGACCCGCGCCGTCACTCCGCAACCGTCTATGATGAGAAGCATGAAGTTTGTTGTCGCCGCTCTGGCTGTCGTTGTCTCGCTTCCGGCCCAGGACCCCAAGCCCGCCGCCGCCCCACAGATGCCCGCGCGCACCCTGCAGGATGTCCGCACCATCATGGTGGCGCCGATGGGCAGCGCCTTCGACCAGTATCTTGCCAATCAACTGGCGGCCAAGGGAGTGGCGCAGGTGGTTACCGATCCGAACAAGGCCGACGCCTACCTGGTGGATCGCATCTCACCGTTTCTGAAGGAGCGCGCCGAGGAAATGGGCCGCAAGGCGGCGGAAACCGCCGAGAAGAAAGACGAAGAAGCCTGGACCAAGCCGAATCTGGCCGGCTTCACCCGCTCCCGCGGCAACTTCTTCCTGGTGGACGCCCAGACTTACGACGTCATCTGGAGTATCTATGCGCCGCCGAAGAGCACCACGCCGGCGGACTTGAATCGCACCGCGGGCCTGATCGCGGATAAACTGAAAGACTCCCGCAAGGTCAAATAATGCATCCGGGCTGGCACAGGTTGGAAGATGCACTGGTCTTCGCCACCCGCCTGCACACCGGCCAGTTTCGCAAGGGCACTTCCATTCCGTACATCTCGCATCTGCTGGCGGTAGCCAGCCTGGCGATGGAGCACGGCGCGGATGAAGACGAGACCATCGCCGCGCTGCTGCACGACGCCGTGGAGGATCAGGGCGGGGCGGAAACGCGAAGCGACATCCAGCAGCGGTTCGGCGAACGCGTGGCCTTCATCGTGGACGGTTGTTCCGACTGCGAAGGTACGCCCAAGCCGCCCTGGCGCGAGCGCAAGGAGCGCTACATCGCGCACGTGCGCACCGCGCACGAATCCATCCGCCTGGTTTCCGCTTGCGACAAGCTGCACAACGCGCGCGCTCTTCTGGTGGACTACCGCAGCATCGGCGATCGCATCTTCGATCGGTTCAACGGCGGCAAGCAGGGAACGCTGTGGTACTACCGCTCCCTGGTGGAGGCGTATCGTGAGGGCGGAAGCAGCATCCTGGTGGAGGAACTCGACCGGGTGGTAAGCGAACTGGAAAGCCTCACCGGACACGCGGCGCGCGTATGAACCTGACCTTTACCGAGTTGTTGTCGCACCTGGATGCGGAGTTCGGCAAGTGGGAGGCGTGGTTCGCCGAACATGGCGATGCTCCACTTGCGTTTCGCCTCGAGAACGAGCAACTCCCCGACTTGCAGTCCCTGTTGCAGCACATCGTGGGAGTGCAGTTGTACTTTGCGGAGCTCTTGTCGGGCAAACCGATCACCGAGTGGTGGACGCAGCCCCCCGGGAACCGCGACAGCCTGCTGCGAATGGGCCGCCAGTCCCTGGCGATGCTGCGGGCGCAGGCGGAAGCCGAGCAGGATTGGAGCCGGATTGTGCGCGTGGGCACCGGAGAGAAGGGAATGCACGTTACCGCGCGCAAGGCGTTCGCGCAGGTGCTCACGCACAGCATGTGGCACTGGGCGCAAGTGGCGATGCTGGTAAGGATGAATGGGACGCCGCCCCCCGGAAAGCACGACTTGATCCTCAGCAGCGTTCTCGAATAGCGATCACTTCACGGAAACAAGCAGCATCGTGGCGTCGTCGTGGAACTCGCCGCGGCAGAACCTGGCGACGTGTTGGAACACGTATTCCTGGAGCTCGCGGGCGTGCAGCGAACGGTGCTCGATCAGCAGGTGCGCCAGCCGCTCATCGCTGTACTCCTCGTCCGATGAGTTCCGCGCTTCACTCAGGCCGTCGGAGTAGATGATGACGCGATCGCCCGAATCAAGAACCACCGAGCCTTGCTGGTAACTCCAGTCCGCGAAGACGCCCAGGACAGCGCCACCTTCCGCCAGCAGCTCCACCTCGCCTGACTCGCGGATCAAGAACGGCGGGTTGTGCCCGGCGTTGCAGTAGCGCAGGGTCCGTTCCCTGGTGTCGAGCACCGCGTAGAACAGCGTGATGAACTTGCCGGTGGCGACATTTCCGAGAATCACTTCGTTGAGCCGGGCGCAGACCTCGGACGGCTCGGCGGCGGGCGAGGCGAAAGCCCGCACCGCCGCCTGCAGGTTGGCCATCAGCAAAGCCGCGGTGATGCCCTTGCCCACGACGTCGGCCACACAGAGCGCGGCGGTGTGCTCGTTGAATCGGATGACGTCATAGAAATCGCCGCCGACTACCGTGGCCGGCTGCCAGCGCGCCGCAAGCTCCACGCCGGGAAGACGCGGGATCTCCCGCGGCAGCAGTCGTTCCTGTATCTCCCTCGCCTTCTCGACTTCGTTCACCGCCTGCTGGTGCTTGTGGCGCTCACGCGCCACCTCAGCCTCCAGTGTTCGCCGGGTGGTTACGTAAATTGTCAGCACGATGGTTACCGTTAGCGTGGACACCACGCTGATCAGGATGGAGTTGAGGAGATCGCCCTGATAGGTGGCTTCCCGATAGATGCCCACCGAGCGCAGGATGGCTACCGCCGGGATGGCCCCGGCCACCGCCATCACCGCCGCGTAAGCCAGCCTCCAGAACCACCGGCCGGCGATGGACACGGGAGCAATCCAGTGCTGGAACGCGCCGAAGGTGAAGAACATCAGGTTGCCGATGATGATGGAGTGGGTGAACGTTGCCGCCAGGAAGGTGGCCAGCCATCCCGGCGTGTAGAACCCGCGGAAGGCGAACATCAGCGCGGCCAGCACCACGCTGATGAAAATGATGATCGACTGCCAGCGCACGTACAGCCGGGCGCTGAGCGCCTCGTTCCCGTAGGGACTGATCAGCCGGAGCATCGCAGGCTATTGTGTCATGCGCTTCCGGCGGATTTCCGCGCGGTAGCTTTCGAGCAGGCGCGCGGTCATGCGCTTCATGTCGCGATGCGTCGCCACATATTCGCGGGCGCGCCGCGCCATGGCGCGAGCCTGCTCCGGCTCCGCCAGCAGCTCCAGAATCCGTGCGGCGAACTCAGCGGGGGAGTCCGCCAGCGCGCAGATATCGCCGTCCTTCGCTGTCAGGCCTTCCGCGCCAAGCCGGGTGGACACCACCGGAATCCCGGCCGCGAACGCCTCCAGCAGTTTGACGCGAACGCCTGACCCGGACAGAATCGGACAGAGAAACAGCGCATATCGCGACAGTGGCTCGCGCACGTCTTCCACGAATCCGATCATCTCCACCGGCGCATTCGTGTGGGGCAGGGCGTGCCGCGGCGGCGGTTCCGAACCCACCAGCAGCAGGCGGGCATCAGGGTTCCGCTGGTGTACCAGGGGAAGGACGTGGGCGAACAGCCAGCGCAGTCCCTCTTGGTTCGGAAGGTGCCGGAAGCTGCCGAGAAAGAGCATCGTGTTTCGTTCGCGATCCGCCTCCTGATACGAATACCGCGTGGTGTCGATGCCGGCCCGCAGATCGTCATCGATCTTGCCGGCAAGGCGCGGCACGAAGGATTGCAGGTATGCGCCGTTGTCCGCGCTGCACACTTGAATCCGGTCCACACGCGGCAGCGCTGTGAGCTCGAAGCGAATCGCGCGCAGATATTCGTACCGGGCTTGCACCCGCTGCAGCAGCCCGGTCATGCCGGGAAGCTGCCGGGCGATGCTCTGGAAGTAAACGTCGTGTTCGAACAGAACTGAAGGAATCTGGCGGAACCCGCCCGCGTACTGCGCGAGCACGGTGTATTCCAACTGCAGCAGATCGACCTTGCGCAGGAAGATCTGGCGATGAATCAGCCATTCCAATTCCGGACTGCGAAACTCGCGAACCGCGTGGGGCTCGATCGATCCGAGGGCCTTGGTCCGCGCTTCCAGGCGCACCAGAAAGTCGGCGGACGCACAGGCGGACTTCAGTTGCTGGTGCGCCTCCAGCTCCTCGGGATAGTCCAGCAGCGCGATCAGGTGCAGTCGCGAGATCTTCGCCAGTTCCGCGATCGTCTGGCTCATGAACACCGCGCCTCCGTGGATGGGAGGCGTGATGGGGTAGGGCGAGACGAACAGCACGCTGGGGTTGGCGGGGTCCGGATCGCAATGCTCGAACACGTCGCGGAAGTAGCCGCCCAGCGGCCGGCGCAGGGCCTCCCGGTCGTCTATCGAGGCCAGGGATTTCGCACGCCAGCGCGACCGCATCGCGGCCGGCAATTGCCGGATCGCTCGCAAATGGCCCGCCAGGGTCAGTCGTCCCGGCGAGGCGCCCGTGGCGGCGCTGAGCAGGGAATCCGCGAAGCCGTTGAAAAAGTGCGACAGCAGCATCCGCCAGTCGTGCACGTTCTTCCAGACAAACAGAATGTAGTTCTTGTTCAGGACACCCTGGATGTACGCGTCGCTGAACCGTTTCCCGATGGTTCCGCGATGTTCGTGCCAAACATGGCTGTGAGGCTGGTACAGGACCTTCCATCCCCGCTTCCATGCCAGATATCCGACGTCGGTATCTTCCATGTAGAAGGGCGCCAGCAACTCGTCGAATCCGCCGAGTTCCAGGAACTTGCGCCGGTCGTAGGCGCAGGACCCCCCGCCGCCGTATGCGCAAGGAAACAGCATGTCGATCGCGTCGTCCTGACGATGCCGCACACGCAGGTTGCCGCCCGCCCACCAGACCTGGGTCAGCCCGGTCTCCTGCCTGATTTTGGCTGGATCGGTGAAGAAGATCTGACAGGCAACCGAAAACACCAGCGGGTCAGTGAACCCGTCCAGCAGCGGCTGAAGGAAGCCCGGCGCTACGCGCATGTCGCTGTTCAGCAGGACGACGATGTCGTTCTTCGCGGCTTGAAATCCCGCGTTCGATCCCGCGCCGAAGCCGAGGTTGCGGTCCAGAGCCAGCAGCTTGACGGTGGGGAAGTGCTCGCGCACATACGCCGCGCTGCCGTCGGTGGATCCGTTGTCCACGAGGATCACTTCGTTTTCCGGATTCCCCGCGAGCGCTTGCACCACCGACGGGAGATACTTCTCCAGCAGGTCGCGCCCGTTCCAGTTCGGAATGACGACGGAGGCCGAGCGGTTGAGCGGCCCGGAAGGAGACGGCAGGCTGGGCCGCGGAATCATCCATCGGAGGATATCGGTGACAGCCAGGGACAGGGCCGCGATTAGCGCGATTACCGGACCGCAGATCAGCGCGAATAGAGCGCCGAGCAGCGAGCGCACCTTGCTCAAGCGCCGTCCACCTTGGGCCCGAGACCGACCGCGCGTCCCAATCTCAACCAGCGCGAGGAGCGAATCTGGTCCAGCGCCGCCTGTAACTTCTGCCGCTCCTCATCGAGCTGCCGCGCCCAGCGCGTCCGCTCTTCGAGCGTTCCTTCGGTTGCGGTGAGCACCTGCACCGCTTCATACAGCTCATCGCACTTGGCCTTCAGCTCCGCGGTCAGGCGCCGCTCCGTTTCGTGGGCCCATTCCGTCTTGGCCTGGATGTCGGCCTCCAGCTCGCAAATCTTGGCGTCGTAAGCCGCGGCCATCTCGATCGCCTTCTGCTGCTCCGCCGCGAAGGCGTCCTGCACCTCCACCACGCGAGCTTGCGCTTGCTTCCACAGTTGCTCCGTCTGCCGCGCCCAGAGGTTGTGCTCCTCGAGCTCGCGGCCTTGCTCCTCGTGCGCCTGAATCAATTGCCGGTGCTGATCCTGCAGGGCGTCAAGTTGCTGCTCGAGGGCGGCCACGTGCTGTTCGCGCTCGCGGAGCAGGTTGGCGGCTCGCGGAACGTAGACAAAGCCGAACTTGCCCTTCCACGGCTGCTTCGAACAGACCGCCACGAAGAAGTGGGCGTCCTCGGGCGAGCCCGCGCCGCCGGCGATCTCCGCCAGCGCCGGCAGCGGCCCGCGGTCGCGATGGAAGGCGAACGACTCCACACGGTTCTGCAGCAGCACTTCCACCTCGGGGAACGCCAGGCTCAGTTCCCGCACGAACTCCGCGTGATCGAATTCGTGCACGTGGAACGGGTTCTCTCCCGCCTCCGCGCGGGTTTCGGCGTAATACCTCTTGTTCGGGGTGGAGACCAGAAAGAAGCCGTTCGGCGCGAGCAGCCGGTGCGCCTCACGTAGCAGTGCGCGCCAGTCCTCCAGGTGCTCGATCAGCTCGAACGCAGTGATCAGTTCAAAGGCTGCGTCGGCGTAGGGCAGGTTTTCAGCCGCCCCGATATCAAAGCGGAGATTGGGAAGCGGGAAGTGCTCGCGCGCATACGCGACCGCCTCGCTTGACTGGTCCACCGCTTGAACATGACGCGCCTGTTGCGCCAAGGCCGCCGCGCCGTAGCCGGTACCGCAACCCATGTCCAGCGCGCGAACCGAGGACGCGAAGCGGGATGCGAAAGCGTAGCGCGAGATGTGCTCGTTCCAGAGGTCCAGTTCCACAAGTCCTGGAATCACGCGCTCACCGGTGAATTCAGGCACGGGAGTCCCCGGCTGCGTTTACAGCCGCCTCCGCTCGCAAAGGCGAGTTCACCAAGACCCGGCAGGGCAGATGTATCTGGCCGTACACCGGTCCCGATGCTGGCGTCATTTGCAGGACCAGGGCATTCTCCACCCAGTCGCAGATCTCATAACTATCGAGGTCACCATCCGCTAGAGCTGGTGAAAATGAGAATGATGTCGCATATAAGGTTGGCAGATCCAGATAGAAATCGACGGTGCGGATCTCGCCGGGGTGCATAGGGTCGAGTATCGCGCCCTCGCGAGTAGAGTTAGTGCCTGCGAAGTCGACGCCAAGGTGATTCCGTAGCATGAAGCCGACGATGGGAGACGGTATCGTCTCATTGGCTTTCACGCTGATTCTAAGCACTGCGGTAGTATCGGGCGTGAGTTCGTGGAGGGGATCTCCCGCAGGTGTGAAAGCACCGATTCCGATGACGCTGCCTGTACCGGACCCGAAGCGGTGGTCCACGTTTGGGATTGTTTCGATAAACTCTTTATCTTCTGTTCCATGAGGTGATAGAACGACCGTTCGTTTTTGCGCTCCGGAGTACCTCTGGTCTTTCTTTTGCATGGCTGCCAGATAGTTCGTCACCACGCGATCCGTGGCGCCCAGCTCCCGCACTTCGCCCCGATCCAGCCACAGCGCCCGATCCCCGAGCGCTTTCACATCGGCCGTGGAATGGGACACGAAAAGAATGGTCACTCCGCGATTTCTCAACTCGTGGACCTTGCGCATGCAGCGCTGCCGGAAGTAATGGTCGCCCACCGCCAGAGCCTCGTCCACCAGCAGGATGTCGGGATCCACATGGATCGCCACGGCAAAGGCCAGCCGGACGATCATGCCGCTCGAGTAGGTCTTCACCGGTTGGTGGAGGAACTCGCCAATCTCGGCAAACTCCGCGATCCGGGGGTAGCGCGCATCCATCTCAGCGGTGGACAATCCCAGAATCGCGCCGTTCAGGTAGACGTTCTCCTGGCCGGTAAACTCAGGATTGAAGCCGGAGCCGAGCTCCAGCAGTGCCGCGATGCGGCCGTGCGTTTGCACCTGCCCGGCGCTCGGCTGCAGGATCCCCGCGGCGAGCTGCAGCATCGTGCTCTTGCCGGACCCGTTCTCCCCGACCACGCAGAACGTCTCTCCCCTGTGGATTTCGACGCTCAGATCGCGGAGAGCCCAGAAGTCGCGATGGTAGCTTCTGCGGTTGAAGGTCAGCAACTCCTTCAGCCGGTGGGCGGGGCGCTCATAAAGAGGATAGCTCTTCGAGACACCGTCAAATCTGAGGGAAATCGTTGACACAGGCCTGCAGCTAACTTCAACTTGACACCGCCGCGCCGGACTCTTACGCTGAAAGAGATTCCCCGAAAAGCCGGTGTAGCTCAGGGGTTAGAGCGACGGTCTCATAATCCGTAGGTCGTAGGTTCAATTCCTACCGCCGGCACCATCCCCAACAATTAGCGTGTAAATGCGATCCAGGTCATCCTGCGAGTAGTATTCGATCTCGATCCGGCCGCGCTGATCGCTAACCTCTACAATTCGGACCCGAGTTCCCAGCACCCGCTCCATCTCCTCAGTGGCTGCTTTCACGTTGGCATCCGCTTTCCGTTCGCGCTTGTGCGACCGCTCCGGAGCGGAGTCGGTCAGTTGCTGCACAATCTTCTCTACCTGCCGGACGGAAAGCCCTTGTGCTGCAGCCTTTTCGGCGGTCTGGATTTGCAGGTCCGGGTCGGGGATGCCGAGGATGGCTCGCGCGTGTCCCATTGAGATCCGATGCTCCACCAGCAGAATCTGGACCTCCACTGGAAGTTTCAGCAAACGAAGCCCATTGGTGATGGAGGTTCGATCCTTGCCGGTCCGCCGCGCCAACTCGTCATGTGTCAGGCCCAGCTCCCGAATCAACCTTTCATAAGCGTGCGCTGCTTCGATCGGGTTCAGATCCTCGCGCTGGATGTTTTCGATCAGCGCCAGTTCTAGCAGTTGGTTGTCCGCGACGTCCTGCACGATTACAGGCACTTCCATCAGTTCCGCCAGCTTCGCGGCACGCCAGCGCCGTTCGCCGGCCACCAATTGGTAAACGTCGCCGGACTTGCGAACAATCAGCGGTTGCAGGATGCCGTGCACCCGGATCGACTGGGCAAGCTCGTTGATCTTGTCCGGCAGGAACATGGTCCGAGGCTGCACCGGATTCGGCTGAATCAGGTGCAACGGCAAGCGCAGGGCGGCTCCGGGCAGCTCCTGCGCTGCGGGAGCGATGGCCGGTGCGGCGCCAGCCGGCTTGCCTGGGAGGAGCGCGGCCAGCCCCTTACCCAAAGCTCGGCGCGGATTTTCGTTGTTGCTGCTCATTTTCAAGAATCTCTTTCGCCAGGCGGATATAGCTCTCCGCGCCCTTGGAGCGCGGATCGTAAAGCAGGATCGGCTTGCCGTAACTGGGCGCCTCGGCCAGGCGGATGCTGCGCGGAATCACGGTCTTCAGCACTTCGTCCCCGAAGAAATCCTTCAAATCCTCGGCTACCTGGCGCGCCAGCACCGTGCGGTCGTCGTACATGGTCAACAGAATGCCTTGGATCTTGAGGTCGTGCGCGAAGCTGTTGCGGATCAACTCAACGGTGTCGATCAGTTGGGAGATGCCTTCCAACGCGAAAAACTCGCACTGTATCGGGATCAACACGGAGTTGGCGGCGACCAGGGCGTTCAGGGTCAACAGATCCAACGCGGGCGGGCAGTCGATGAAGATGAAGTCATACTTGGGAAGCAGCTCCAGGATCGCGGTCCGCAGGCACGACTCGCGGTTGTCGCGATCCACGAGATCAATATTCGCCGCAACCAGGTTTCTGTCGGCCGGCAGAATCTCCAGACCCTCGCACTCCGTTGTGACAACCGCTTCTTTTGCCGCAACTTGGCCTGTAATCACCTGATACGAGGTTGGTTTCCCCTCGCCCTTCGCCACACCCAAGCCGGTGGTGGAATTGCCTTGGGGATCGAGGTCGATCAACAGAACGCGGAGATCGTTGGCTGCGACCGAGGCTGCCAGATTGATGGCTGTGGTCGTTTTCCCGACGCCGCCCTTTTGGTTGGCCACCGCAATTACTTTTGCCACTTCGGGAAATGTTAGCACGACCCGCCGCCCGAGGAGTAGCTGTGTTTCACGGGGAACTCAGGTTTCACGTGGAACGCTTGAGGTGATCCCGATGAGTGCGGCGTGGTCGCGGTTCCACGGAATCTCTTGAAGCTGCCATTCCAACCCGGGATTGTCCCGGCCCAGCCGGGCCGCGTCCGAGGTACTCAGCAGCAGGCCGAATCGCGCCGCAAGTCCCGCATTCAAAACAATGTGCGGGTCCACCGCGCGTGCCAGCACCAGATCGAAACTCCGCCCCACGGCTTGCGCTTCGGACGCGATCACCTTTATCGTTGCAACCTCAGCACAGGCTTCCCGCAGAAACGCAGCCTTCCTGTGCCGTGCCTCCAGAAGGTGCATGGTCCAGTTCGGATGCAAAACCGCTGCGGGAAAGCCCGGAAACCCGGCGCCTGAGCCAAAATCAGCAACTTCCCAGCGCTCCGCCGAAAGCAGGCTGGCGAGGAATAAGGATTCCGCATAATGCAGATCCACCGCATCGCCCACTTCGGTCACGGAAGTCAGATTCAGCCGCCGATTCCAGCGCACCATGATCTCGTAGTGCCGCTCCAGCCTCTGCATCTGGGCCTGGCTGAGGGGAACCAGATCCCCCAATCGCCAGGCAAGCCGCGTCGTGAACTCGCTCATCGGCTCAAGGTGAGGTATACATCCAACACGGCTATCGCAGCCGGCGTGACGCCCGGAATTCGAGCTGCCTGCCCCAGCGTTTCCGGGCGAACCCGCTGCAGCTTCTCGACAACCTCGCGAGACAAACCAGGAACACCAGCAAACCTCACATCTCCTGGAATCCGGCGGGCTTCGGATTGCCGCAACCGCGCCATCTGCTTCTCCTGCTGGCCAATGTAGCCGGCATACTTCTCCTGCGTCTCGATCGTTGTCAGCAGACCCTGCGCGGGCTTCTCTCCGAGCATCCGCTCCACCCATGGCACAAAGGAGGCCAGATTCACTTCCGGCCGCCGGATCCAACTTCGAAGCGACGGCCGTTCCGCCGCGCCGGCAGCCAAATCGCCAAACTCAGCCGCAGTCACTCGAGTGGAATCCAGCCAGGCGCTGATCGCCTTCTTCTGGCCCTGCTTCTTCTGATAGGCTTCCCACCGGCGATCATCCACCAGTCCCGCCTTACGTCCCGATGGCGTCAGACGCTCATCAGCGTTGTCGATCCGCAGGTGCAGCCGGAACTCGGCTCTCGAAGTGAACATCCGGTAGGGCTCGTCCGCGCCCTTGTTGATCAAATCGTCAATCAGAATCCCGGTGTAGCCGTCCGTTCGGCTCACGTGGACAGGAGGTTGGCTGCGGATACACAGCGCCGCATTCAAACCCGCGATCAAGCCCTGGCAGGCGGCTTCCTCATAACCCGAGGTCCCATTGATCTGGCCCGCCAGATACAAGCCGCGTAGGGACTTCACCTCCAGGCTATGGTCGAGCTCACGCGGGTCGATCGCATCATACTCGATCGCATATCCGGGGCGGATCATCTCCGCCTGCTCCAGCCCTGGAACCGAAGCGATCATCGCGACCTGAACGTCCGTGGGCATGCTGGTGGACATGCCGTTCACGTAGACCTCATAGGTATCCAGGCCCTCCGGCTCCAGAAAGATCTGGTGCCGGTTCTTATCGGGGAACTTGACGATCTTGTCTTCGATGGACGGACAGTAGCGCGGGCCGACGCCTTCAATCTGCCCGCTATACAGAGGTGATCGCGGGATCGCCTCCCTCAGAATTCGGTGAGTCTCCTCCGTCGTGTAGGCGATATGACAGGCCACCTGCGCCCGGTCAATCCGCTCGGTCAGGAAGGAAAAAGGCGTGGGGTTGACGTCCCCATGCTGCGGCTCGAATCGCTCCCAGGCGATCGTCCTGCCGTCCAATCGCGGCGGCGTTCCGGTCTTCAAACGGGTCCACTGCAAACCCAGCGTCCGCAACTGATCGCCCAGCAGATTGGACGGCGCCTCGCCGCTTCGCCCGCAACTGTACCTCTGCTCGCCCACGTGGGCGAGTCCGTTGAGAAAGGTGCCGGTGGTCACGATCACCGCGTCGGCGCTCAGAGTTCTTCCATCTCGCAAAACCACGCCGCGAACCCTGGATTGCTGTTTTTCGACAATCAGTTCGGCGACCTCCGCCTGCAGAATCCGCAGATTCGATTCCTGCTCCAATAGTTCACGCATGCGAATGCGATACTGCTTCTTATCGCATTGCGCCCTAGGTGACCACACCGCAGGGCCTCTACTGGTATTGAGAAGGCGGAATTGAATACCTACCGCGTCGGTGACTTCGCCCATCACCCCGCCCAACGCGTCGATCTCGCGGACCAGATGGCCTTTGGCGATCCCGCCGACGGCCGGGTTGCAGGACATCTGCGCAATCAGGTCCAGGTTCATCGTGATCATTGCTGTGCGCATGCCCAGGCGAGCGCACGCACGCGCGGCCTCGCAACCGGCATGGCCGGCGCCCACGACAATCACCTCGAACTTCGTCTGCATGAATTCGCGCCTACGTTCTATTCTAGCTGTGAACCATGAAAATCCTGATTATCGGCGGCGGCGGGCGGGAGCACGCCCTGGCCTGGCGTCTGGCGAAGAGCGGACACACCATTCTCAGCGCGCCCGGCAACCCCGGCATGGCGGACCTGGGCAACACCTTTCACACGACAGATTTCCTTGGGCTGGCCAAGGAAAAGCGCGTGGACCTGACGGTTGTCGGTCCGGAGCTCCCGCTGGCCGCGGGCGTGGTCGATCGCTTCCGCGCCGAGTCGCTTCTCATCGTGGGTCCAACGCACGACTGTGCCCGGCTGGAATCCAGCAAGATCTACTCCAAGGACTTCATGGAGCAGCTTGGGCTTCCGACAGCCCGATCCATTCGCGTCAATACCGTTGAAGACGCGATGGAGGCGCTCGTATCCTTCCCGTTTCCCGTAGTGATCAAAGCCGACGGTCTGCAGGCGGGCAAAGGGGTAATCATCGCCGAGGACAGCGCGCAGTCGATCTCGGCGGTGGTTCGGCTCGGCCCTCGCCTGGTGATCGAGGAGTTTCTGGAAGGCGAAGAGGTCAGCTTCATCGCGCTGTGCGACGGCAGGACCGCCATCCCCCTGGAGCCGACCCAGGATCACAAGCGCATCGGCGACGGGGACACCGGTCCGAATACGGGGGGCATGGGAGCTTATTGCGACAGCCGCATTCTGGATGACCGCGAGAGCGATCGCCTCCTCGAGTCCATCATTCTCCCGGTGGTCCGGAAAAGCGGCTTTACCGGCTTTCTCTACGCCGGGCTGATGATGACCGCTGATGGACCCAAGGTTCTGGAATTCAACGTTCGCCTGGGCGATCCCGAAACCCAGCCGCTGATGCACCGCCTGGACTGCGACTTCGCGGAAGCTCTGCTCGCATCCGCGCAGGGATCGCTCGGCAACATTCGCCTGAACTGGAACAAGGACCCTTCTGTCTGTGTGGTGCTTTCGGCCGCCGGCTACCCGGGAACCCCGCGAATGGGGGATCTGATCACAGGGATCGGCGACTGTCCCGGCGTCGTCTTCCAGGCCGGAACTCGGAAGACCGAGCGCGGACTGGAGACTGCTGGCGGCCGGGTGCTTGGCGTAACCGCTTCCGGCGCGTCACTGGCCGGCGCGATCCGCAACACCTACGCCGCGGTGGAGCACATCCGCTTTGACGGCATGCACTACCGCCGCGATATCGGGCAGAAGGGCCTGAAACGCTGGCCAGCCGAATGATACCTTGAAGGTTGTGGGGACGTAGCTCAGATGGATAGAGCGGCCGCCTCCTAAGCGGCAGGTCGGCAGTTCGAATCTGCCCGTCCCTACCACTCGCTCTTACACGTCCAGGTTGCGGACGTCCAGTGCGTTCTCTTCGATGAACTTGCGGCGGGATTCGACATCCTCGCCCATCAGCGTGGTGAAGATCTCGTCCGCCTGCACCAGGTCCTCCAACGAAACCTTCAGCAACGTGCGGGTCTCGGCATTCATGGTGGTGGACCACAACTGCTCGGTGTTCATCTCGCCCAGACCCTTGTAGCGGGTCACCTGGACCTCGCGCGTGCCCTCGCTCATCACGTGCGCCAGCAGGTCGCGCCAGTTGTTCAGCGTCTCCCGGCGCTCATCCCGGCTTACGACGAACGGCGGCTGGTTGAACCGCGCGGTGCTCCTCGCGACTGCCCGCAGCCGGCGATACTCCGGCAGTGCGGCGAGCTCGACGTCCAGCTTGCGGGTCGCCTTGGTGTGATCCTCGAAGGTCAGCAGCCAGGAGGAATGCTCTTCCTCGCGAGCCAGCGTTGTCTCGACGCCCGCCTTCTTCAGCTCGGAAGCCAGGCGGCGCAAGTTGGTCTCCTCGGCGAAATCCGCCTTAGTGTCGATGCTCAATTCCGGGTTGGTCAGCACCTCCACCACCCGAGTTTCGCGCAAGCGGCGCTCCACGCGGCGGAACAACTGCTGATACTCGTCCAACTGCATCAGGAAGCCGCGGAGCTCGGATCCCTCCAGCGTCATGGGAGCGGTCGCTTCCGTCCCGTACTGAACCACCAGGTTCTCGGTGGCCCGCCGCAGGATCTCGCGGGTGAATTCCTTATCGTCCTTGATGTACTTCTCGCTCTTGCCCTTCTTGATCCGGTACAGCGGCGGCTGCGCGATGAAGACATTGCCGCGCTCGATCAACTCCTTCATATGCCGGAAGAAGAAGGTCAGCAGCAGGGTGCGGATATGGCTGCCGTCCACGTCCGCGTCGGTCATGATGATGATTTTGCCGTAACGCAGCTTGGACGCATTGAAGTCATCCTTGCCGATGCCCGTACCGATGGCGGTAATCATGGCGCGAATTTCGTCATGATTCAGCATCTTGTCGTAGCGAGCCTTCTCCACGTTTAGGATTTTGCCCTTCAGCGGGAGGATCGCCTGGTAGCGCCGGTCCCGGCCCCCCTTGGCGGTGCCGCCGGCCGACTCGCCCTCCACCAGGAACAGCTCACAACGCTCCGGATCCCGCTCCTGGCAATCCGCCAGTTTCCCCGGCAGGCCGCCGGAGTCCATGGCGCCCTTGCGGCGCGTCAGATCGCGAGCCTTGCGCGCCGCCTCGCGCGCGCGCGCCGCGTCGATCGCCTTCTGCACGATCTTCTTCATCACGGACTGGTTCTTGTCGAAGAACTCGCCCAGCTTTTCATTGATGAGCTGAACGACATAACCCTGGATGTCGGAGTTGAGCTTGCCCTTGGTCTGGCCTTCAAACTGCGGCTGCGGCAGCTTGACGCTCACCACCGCGGTAAGACCTTCGCGGCAGTCGTCTCCCGTCAGGTTCTCCTTCACGTCCTTGAACAATCCGCCGGCCTGCCCGGCGGCGTTGATGGTCCGGGTGAGTGCGCTGCGGAAACCGGAAAGGTGCGTGCCGCCGTCGACCGTGTTGATGTTGTTGGCGAAGCTGAATACGCTTTCCGAGTAGGAGTCGTTGTACTGCAGCGCGATCTCGATGTGCAGCACGCCGCCGTTGGGCAGCTCGCGATCGCCCTCGAAGTGAATCGGCTTTTCGTGCAGCACCTGT
Organism: uncultured Solibacteraceae bacterium; assembly: GCA_964406035.1. Taxonomy (GTDB): domain Bacteria; phylum Acidobacteriota; class Terriglobia; order Bryobacterales; family Bryobacteraceae; genus JAIEPW01. Next base: position 20,257 of record CAYOQB010000031.1, read on the forward strand.
TTGCCGCGGTTCAGGTGGCGGATGAACTCGGAGATGCCGCCGGAGAAATGAAACTCCACGTGCTTCACCGGATCCTCGCGCTCGTCATCTAGCGTGATGGTAAGTCCCTTGTTCAGGAACGCCAGCTCGCGGAAGCGCGCGGCAAGGGTATCAAAGTTGAACACCTGCGCGACCATGATGCCGGTATCCGGCTTGAAGGTGATCTTGGTGCCCGTCTTCTTGCCGGCTTTGCCGGTACGGGCCAGGCGCCCCTTGGGAGCGCCCCGTTCATACTCCTGCTCCCAGGTGGAGCCGTCGCGCCAGATCTCCAGGTGCAGGGCCTCCGACAGGGCGTTCACGCAACTCACGCCGACGCCGTGCAGGCCGCCCGAAACCTTGTACGTGTTCGAATCGAACTTGCCCCCGGCGTGCAGCTTGGTCATCACGACTTCGGCCGCGGACACACCCTCGGCCGCATGCAGATCCACGGGAATGCCGCGACCGTTGTCGACCACCGTAAGTGAGTTGTCGATGTGGATGGTGACGTTGATCTGGTCGCAGTAGCCCGCCAGGGCCTCGTCCACCGAGTTGTCCACCACTTCGTACACCAGGTGATGCAGGCCCGCCTCGCTGGTGGAGCCGATGTACATCGCCGGGCGCAGGCGCACTGCCTCCAACCCTTCCAGAACCTTGATACTCGTTGAATCGTACGTGGGCACCGTTCCGGTGTCTTTTGTAGCCATACTTCCTTTGTTGCGAATGATCCTTGCTGACCTAAATGCCTGAACGCCGCGCGCCGTGTCAGATGCGCATCGGCATGATCACGTATCGGTACACAGCTTCGCTGTCGCCGCCCGGACGCATTTCCCCGGCGCTGTTGGGGTCCTTGAAATGCAGACCCACCGTGTCCTGCGGCACCGCACGCAGGAAATCCACCAGGTACTGTGCGTTGAATCCGATTTCGGTTTTGGGCCCGTCGTACTGCACGGGCAGATTCTCCTCCGACTCGCCCGTATCGGACACCGACGAATACACCTTCATCTCACCCGGCGAGATCGACACCCGGATGGCGCGCGAGCGCTCATCGGAAAACTGCGATACGCGTTCGATCGCGCTGCGCAGTTCGTCACGGCCTAGGGTGATCGAATGCGGCTGATCCTTGGGAAGCACTCGCTCGAAGTCGGGGAAATTGCCGGTCAGCTTGCGCGACAGCAGCAAGCGGTCGCCGATGCGGAAGAACAGGTGATTGTCGTCACCCGCGAACTCGACCATCGCGTCCGCTCCGGCTTCAGCCGACAGCTTCAGCAACTCCGTCATGGCCTTGCGCGGCAACAGCGCGCGATAGTTTCCGGTGACGCCCGCCAGGTCGATCTTGCTCTCGGTCATCGCCAGGCGGTGGCCGTCGGTGGCCACCATGGTGATCGCGTCTTTCTTCAGGATCATCAGCGCACCGTTCAGGGTGAACCGGGACTCCTCCGCGGAAATGGCGAAGATGGTGCGCTGGATCATTCCCACCAGCAGCCCCGCCGGGATCTCCGCCAGTTTTTCCGGCATCTGCGGCAGGTCCGGATAGCTCTCCCGCGACATGCCGGCGATCCGCGTCCGGGATCGCCCGCAAATCAGGGTCGCCCAGTGGTTCTCCTGCACCTTCACCTGCACATCGCTCTCGGGAAGCAGCCGCACGTAGTCGAGCAGCTTCTTCGCGGGAATCGTGCCCGAGCCGGGCTTCTTCACTTTCGCGGGACAGGAAACCCGGATGCCGCTTTCCAGATCCGTCGCGGTGAGCACCACGCTGTCTCCCGACGCTTCCAGCAGAACGTTGGAGAGAATCGGTATGGTCGTCTTCTTCTCGACGACGCCTTGCGAGAGGCCCAGTTCGCGGACCAGGTCAGACTTGTTGACGGTAAATTCCATCGAGGCTTCCTTGCTGCGCTCCACTCCGGTGCTCACGTGCGATTGTTCCCTTTCCTCTTACCAGAATCTCTCTAGAAGAGAACCGTATTCATCGGGGCTGTTGAAATGTTGAGAACTTCCTAAATTATAGCAAATGCGCGCTTTTTCCGCCAGCGGCCCTGTTCGAAATCAGGTGCTCCCGGGTGTACGGCCGGCGGGTCGGGCCAGCCTTCCACGCCGCTCCACAACGCGTTCCGGCCGCGGCCGAGGACAACCCGACTAAAGCTATTGGATTGACTCACTTATGCTGTGGAGAATGCGGTTCAAATCCACGTCCGTGTGGCGCTGCTTCTCAATCTTCTGGATGGAATGCAACACGGTGGTGTGATGCTTGCCCCCGAACGCCCGGCCGATTTCGGGCAGGGACGCATGAGTCAGGTCCTTGATCAGGTACATCGCCACCTGGCGGGGATAGGCGATATTGCGCGCATTCGTCTTCTGCTTCAACTGAGCCGGTTGCAGCCCGAACTTCTCGGCGACCGCCCGCAGGACCGAATCCATGGTGATGCGCTTCTCCTGGCCGTTGGCCAGATACTTGAGCACCTGCTGCGCCATCGGGAGGTTGATGGGCAGCTCGGTCACCGAGGAATAGGCAACCAGCTTTACCAGCGCTCCTTCGAGCTCGCGGACATTGGACTTGACCCGGGTCGCGATGAAGATGCGGACATCCTCAGGCAGCGCCACGCCTTCCATCTCAGCCTTGCGGTCCAGGATGGCCATCTTGGTTTCGAGATCCGGAGGCTGAACGTCCACCATCAGGCCCCATTCAAAGCGCGATCGCAGGCGATCCACCAGCCCGGAGATGTTCTTGGGCGCCGAGTCCGAGGAAATCACAATCTGCCTCTGATGGTCGTAAAGCTCGTTGAAGGTGTGGAAGAACTCCTCCTGCGTGCGCTCCTTGCCCGCCAGGGTGTGGATATCATCCACCAGCAGCACGTCGGCAGAGCGGTAGTGACGCTGGAACATCGGCATGCGGTCCGACCGGATGCAGGTGATCATCTCGTTCATGAACCGCTCGGTGGAGGTGTAGACGATCCTCATGCCGCCGTTGGAGCTCAGCAGAAACTTGCCGATGGCATGCATCAGGTGGGTCTTCCCCATGCCGGTACCGCCGTAAATGAAGAGAGGATTGTACTTACGCGCCGGACCGTCGGCCACGGCGCGAGCCGCGGCGTGCGCGAACTGATTGCAGGAGCCCACCACGAAGCTGTCGAAGGTGAACTTCGGATTCAACTGCCCGGAGGAGGACGCAAACACCGGCTCGGCAGCACCGGCCCGCACTCCGGGAGCGGAGTCGCTGCTGGAATCGACTACGTAGACCACATTCGCGACTTCCATGCCGAGGTCGCGGATGGCGCGCTGGATATCCTCGGCGTACGCGTCTTCCAGGTAGTCCTTGGTCAGCCGGTCGGGAACCGCCACCCACATGGTGGCGCCGTCGCGCCGCCGGAAGGATGTTCTGGATACCCAACCCTGTACTGCCTCGGCACTATACTTGGCTTCCAGCGCGCTCTTGAGTCGATCCCAATCGTTCATTGAGTGTCATCCGTCTGAAGAACGCCGCGATCCCCAAAAAGGCAAAAGTTACCCACAAGATTTCCACAGGCAGTGGAAATCAGAGTCGGCTTCTTCTGTTTCGGAAGAGTTTTGGTGTCTCCGAGTCTCGTTTGAGGCTGGCCCTCAGGACCGCCCTGGCTGTCGTAACGGATCTACAGCATAGCATAACTACGGAGTAGGGGAAGGGGCTTAACCAGCTTTTTTTAGGAAAATAAAGCCATTACATTCAAGAGCTTACAGTCAACATGACAATTCTACACGCGTAGTAAAACATTTCCAAGAAGGTCTGTCACAACGCGAAATTGTCGCTCCGATTTGACACTCCGGCTTCTCTTCCATGACAATGAAGGGGTACGCGGGCGGGAGTAACTCAGCTGGTAGAGTGCAACCTTGCCAAGGTTGATGTCGCGAGTTCGAATCTCGTCTCCCGCTCCATTCCCCGCCGTACGACCCCACCGAAAATGAAAAAGCCGGAACCACGCTTGCGCGCGACCCCGGCTGATCCGATCTGCCCGGCTGCTTAGCGCCGCGAACCCATCAGAATCCGCAGCACGTACCAGAACAGCAGCGCGACCGATGCAAACAGCGCCAGCGCGGCCGCAACATGCTGGGAGGTTTGATAGCGATGCAGGATGTTGGCGGTCTCGTAGAGAATCGCGCCGCCGGCGAACAGAACCATCACGCCGGAGAACAGCACGCCCAGCGTGAATCCGAACAGGATGCTGGCGACGATCACGCCCAGGGCGACGAACCCGCCGATGCGCAGAATGCCGCCCAGCCAGGAGAAGTCGCTCTTCGCCGTGAACGCGGTGAAGGTCAAGCCGGCGAAGAGCAGCATGGTGACCACGCCCGCCGCAACGATGGTGGAGGGCCCGGCGACATTGGCAGCGACAACCAGCAGCGGGATGAAGATCACCGCCTGAATGACGACGTACAGGCCCAGTCCCGCGTATTGCATGGCCTGGGATCCGCCGCGCGTGGCCCAATTGGTAGCCAGGTACGACGCGCCCATGAACAGACCCAGCACGATCAGCCAGCTATAGCGGCTGGCGGCGAGCAGGTCGATCATCCGCTCCGGGATGGTGGTTTGGAACAGCATCGCCTCCAGGGTGGCGAAGGCGAGGATCGCCCCGGCCAGGTGGAGGTAAGTGTTGCGGATAAACGCCGCACGCTCAACGGGAGCGGCTTCCGCGGCGGTACCGCCCGGGTAGAAGACTTGGTCAGGCATGGCACCTTTAAGATACGGGCGCGGCCAGCCGAACGCAAGCCCGCCGGGGGCCGATATAATCGGGTGCGATGCGACTGTTCTTCGTACTCCTGCCCGGCCTTCTTCTCGCGCAAGCGGATGTGATTCTGACCGGCGGGACCATGGTGGACGGCACCGGCGCCGCCGCGCGCCGTGCCGACATCGCCATCAAAGGCGACCGCATCGTGCGGATCGGGGATCTCAGCCGGGAGAAAGCGGGCCGGGTGCTGGACGCCAAAGGTCTGGTGATCGCGCCCGGCTTCATCGATCCCCACACGCACGCCCTCGAGGACTTGCTGAGCGATGCTGGCAAAGCCAATCTGAACTTCCTGATGCAGGGCGTCACGACGGTGATCACCGGCAACGACGGCGGAGGTCCGGTGAACACCGGCGAGATTCTGGCGAAGTGGGAGCAGGGAATCGGCACCAACGCGGCTTTGCTTGCCGGGCACGCTTCCATTCGGCGGGAAGTGCTGGCGATGAGCGACGCTGCTCCGACCAGCGAGCAACTGGATCGCATGAAGGGTCTGCTGCGGCGATCCCTGGAAGCAGGCGCCATCGGCTTTTCCACCGGACTGTTCTATGCGCCGGGCAGCTTCGCGACCACCGACGAGGTGATCGAGCTGGCGAAGGTGGCTGCCGCGGCCGGACGCTACTATGACTCGCACGTGCGCGATGAGAGTTCCTACACCATCGGCTTCCTCGGATCGGTGAAGGAGACCCTGCGGATCGCGCGCGAGGCCAAAATCGCGGTCCACTTCGCGCACATCAAGTGCCTGGGCACCGATGTCTGGGGACAGAGCAAGGAAGCGATTTCGCTGATCCGGGAGGCGCGCCAGCAAGGCCTTCAGGTGACGGCAGACCAGTATCCATACACCGCGTCCGGCACCGGGCTTTCGTCGGCGCTGGTGCCGCGCTGGGTGATGGCGGGCGGCAAAATGCGGGAACGGCTGAGCGATCCGGCGCTGCGCGGCAAGATCATCGCGGAGATGAACGAGAACATGCGGCGGCGCGGCGGCGCCGCTTCGCTGCTAATCACCGGCTTGCGTGGAACGGGCCCCCGGGATCGGGAACTGATCGGCAAGAACCTGGAAGAGATCGCCAAGATTAAAGGCAAACCTCCGGTGGAAGCGGCCATTGAGATCATGCTCACCGCCGGCGATGCCGGGGTCGCGTCCTTCAACATGAACGAAGCGGATATCGCGGCGTTCATGAAGGAGGATTGGGTAATGACCGGGTCCGACGGCAGCGACGGCCATCCCCGCAAATACGGCACTTACCCACGCAAGCTCCGGCTGTATGTCTATGAGAAGAAGACCATCCCGCTGGAATTCGCCATCCGCTCCATGACCTCGCTGCCGGCGCGAACGTTCGGCTTCCAGGATCGCGGAGTTCTTAAAGAAGGAGCGATCGCCGACATAGCCGCCTTCGACCCCGCGACCATTCGCGACGAGGCGACTTACACCGAACCGCGGAAGCTCGCCAGCGGCATGCGCTACGTGCTGGTGAATGGGAAGATCGCCGTGGATGGCGGCAAGCCTGCTTCGGTGCTGGCGGGACGCCCGGTCCGCGCCGGACGTTAATTGGGCCCGCGCTGGAATAGTTCGGCCGCCATCCCGCCTTACACTTTCGATGCCAGTCAAGAATGTGCGGCCCGGAATCCCGGCCGAAGAGCGGCGGCTCGCTGAAGCTCGCGACCGGTCAGCCCATTGGAAGCGATGGGGACCTTACTTAAGCGAGCGCGCCTGGGGCACGGTTCGCGAGGACTATAGCGCGCACGGCGGCGCCTGGGAGTTCCTGCCGCACGACCATGCCCGATCCAAGGCCTATCGCTGGAACGAGGATGGGATCGCCGGCATTTGCGACCGCCACCAGCGGATCTGCTTCGCCCTGGCGCTGTGGAACGGCCGGGATCCGATCCTGAAGGAGCGTCTCTTCGGCCTTACCGGCAACGAAGGCAACCACGGAGAGGATGTGAAGGAGTGCTACTTCTACCTGGACTCGACGCCCACGCACTCCTACATGAAGTACCTCTACAAGTACCCGCATGCGGCGTATCCCTACGAGCAACTGGTGCGGGAGAACCAGCGCCGCGGCAAGCACGAGCGGGAGTTTGAGCTGACCGACACCGGCGTCTTCCACGAGAACCGGTACTTCGACGTGTTCGTCGAGTACGCCAAGGAGGGTCCGGAAGAGATTCACGTCGCGATCACCGCCGTGAACCGCGGTCCGGACACGGCGACGCTGCATCTGCTGCCTACGCTCTGGTTCCGCAACACCTGGTCCTGGCAGCAGGGCGGCGCAAAGCCAATGATGCGCGCCGGGGCGGCGAATAACATCGAGATCACGGAACCGAAGTACGGGACGCTGCGGCTGATGTGCGAAGGCTCGCCGGAGCTGCTGTTCACGGAGAACGAGACCAACAATCAGCGCCTGTATGGCGTGCCGAACCCGTCGGAGTACGTGAAGGACGGCATCAACGACTTTGTCGTTCACGGACGGCGGGAGGCGGTGAATCCAGAGCAAACCGGAACCAAGGCGGCCGCGCGGTATGTCGTGGATCTGGCGGCGGGCGAGTCCCGCACGATCCTGCTGTGCCTCACCGCGGCGGGCAAGTCACGGGACAGCCGCGCCGTGTTCGCGGATCGCCTGCGCGAAGCCGGCGAGTTCTACGGCAGCGTGATTCCGGGCGATCTTTCCGATGACGCGCGCGGCGTGATGCGCCAGGCGCTCGGCGGCTTGCTCTGGTCCAAACAGTTTTATCACTATGTGGTGCGCGACTGGCTGGAAGGCGATCCCGCGGGACCGCCGCCCCCGCGGCAGCGGAAGCATGGCCGCAACTCGGACTGGGGTCACCTGTTCAACGCCGACGTGATCTCCATGCCCGACAAATGGGAATACCCGTGGTATGCAGCCTGGGACCTGGCATTCCATTGCGTGCCGCTGGCGATTGTCGACCCCGACTTCGCCAAGGAGCAGCTCAAGCTGATGGTCCGCGAGTGGTACATGCATCCCGACGGACAGCTTCCGGCTTACGAGTGGGCGCTGGGCGACGTGAATCCCCCGGTGCATGCCTGGGCGGCGTGGCGCGTCTACAAAATCGAAAAGAAACGCACCGGCGTGGGAGACCGGACGTTTTTGCAGTCCATCTTCCACAAGCTGATGTTGAACTTCACCTGGTGGGTGAACCGTAAGGACGCCGAGGGCCGCAACGTGTTTCAGGGCGGCTTCCTGGGCCTGGACAACATCGGCGTGTTCGACCGCAGCTCCGCTCTGCCCACCGGCGGGCACATCGAACAGGCGGACGGCACTGGCTGGATGGCCATGTACTGCCTGAACATGCTGGCCATCGCGCTGGAGCTCGCCGCCGAGGACCCGGCGTATGAGGATGTCGCGAGCAAGTTCTGGGAGCACTTCCTCTATATCGCCAAGGCGATTCATCACCTGGGCAACGACGGCGTGGGCATGTGGGATGAAGGCGACGGGTTTTTCTACGATGTCCTGCACTTGCCGGACGGACAGCACGTCCCCTTGAAGATCCGCTCGATGGTGGGGTTGATCCCGCTGTTCGCGGTGGAGACGCTGGAGCCGGAGACCATGGCCAAGCTGCCGGGTTTCCGCCGCCGTCTGGAATGGTTCGTGGAGAATCGCCCGGACCTGTGCGCGAATGTCGCCTGCATGGTGACCGAAGGAGAAGGGGAACGGCGCCTGCTCTCCGTGGTCAGCCACGATCAGTTGCGCCGCGTGCTGCGCATCATGCTGGACGAAGCCGAGTTTCTGTCGGGACACGGCCTGCGGGCGTTGTCGCGCGCGCATCGCGAGAATCCGTACGAGTTCTACGTCGACGGCGCGTCCTACCGCGTCAGCTACGAACCCGGAGAGTCGTCCACCGGCTTGTTCGGCGGCAATTCCAACTGGCGCGGCCCGGTGTGGTTCCCGGTGAACTACCTGCTCATCGAATCGCTGCAGAAGTTCCATCACTACCTGGGCGAGGACTTCCGCGTCGAATTCCCGTCCGGCTCGGGACAGATGTTGCATCTGGGCGATGTCGCGGCCGAAATTTCGCGCCGTCTGGTGAAGCCGTTCCTGCGGGATGAATCCGGCCGCCGCCCCGTGCATGGCGATAGCGGGTTGTACCAGTTCGACGAGCACTGGCGGGACCTGGTGCTGTTCTACGAGTATCTGCACGGCGATGACGGGTCCGGCGTGGGCGCCAGCCATCAGACGGGATGGACGGGGCTGGTGGCTAAGCTGCTGCAGCAAAGCGGCGAGCGCCCGCGGGCCTATGTCGCCTCGGCACGCTGAGCGATTCTGCGGTAGGATTGGGGATGAGTTGGCTCCCAGGGCGGGAGTAATTCAGTGGTAGAATGCCAGCTTCCGCTTTATCCCCTTACCCATCATTGACTTCCACGCCGTGGTGTCCCATTTGGTGTCCATTTTGAAGACCTGACCTTCGGGTGAGAGCGCCATTTGGTGTCCCTTTGGTGTCCAGCCGAAGCCGTGTTATTCGGAACTGGACATGTCTCGCGTCAACCTCCTCAAGAAGATCAAAATCGACGGCCGCTGGGTCCTGCGCTCCATCCCCAAGCGAGCCAACGGCAACTGGGACTGGGCCGCTCTGCCCCACGGCCGCTACTTCATCGAGTGGTACGAAGACCGGCAGCGGCGGCGGGAGTTCGCCGGCGTCACGGTCAGCGAAGCAACGGAAGCGCATCGGCGCAAACGTCATGAACTCGACGGCATGACGCTGGGCCTCGATCCTGAACCGCAGCCGGAGGCTCCACCCGAGGACCGGTTGTTGCGCAGTCAGATCGAACACTACCTGAGCCATATCGAGACGCTGAAGAAGCCGAATACCTACCGCAAGTACCAAGCCGTCCTGCACCGGTTCGCAAAGGAGTTCCCGGGGCGTGGCGTGGAGTCCATCACGGTGGAGGAATTGAACGAATTCATCATCCGGCTGATGAAGCGCGGGATGTCGCCCAACACCGTCCTGCATAACATCATCATCGTGGCGCAGTTCTTCCGGCGGAACGGCCGGCCGGGGCTCACGCGGCAGTTGCATCTGCCCGAGAAGATCTCCACGCTGCCGCGCGAGTACAGCGAGGAGGATCTGGGGAAGTTCTTCGGCGCCTGCGATGCCTGGGAGCGGGCTCTGTTCTCGACTTTCCTGCTCACGGGGATGCGCGAGCAGGAGGTGATGCATCTGTGCTGGCCGGACATCAGCTTTCGGCTGCGGACGATCCGCGTCACCGCGAAACCGGAACGGGGATTCTATCCGAAGCGGTGGGAGGAGCGCGAAATCCCGATCGCCAACCACCTGGTCAGCGTGCTGGAGGGACATCCAAGAACCAATAGCCCGTTCGTTTTTCCGTCTCCGACCGGGAACCGGGAGCAGAACATGCTGCGGCGGGTGAAGGAGGTCGCGGCGCAGGCGGGACTGCAGACGGAGTTCGACCTGAAAACCTTTCGTTCGACGTTTGCCACGCGGATGCTCCGTGCGGGCTTCGATGTGCGGACGGTCCAACACCTGATGGGTCACAAGTCGCTCGAAACCACGATGCGCTATTTAGTCCCGGCAACAGAGGTGCATGAGCGTCTCAACCAAGTGACGATCCCCTCGGCGCTGCCACCAGCGCCAAAACCCGCGACACGACGAGCAGGTGAAGCCCGGCCAGCAGGACACCGCTCAACTTCATAAGCCCGAGGTAGTGTGTGAGTGTCAGCTTGGGAAATTGCCTCTCAATTGAAAAACAAGCACTTAGGCGTCGACGGCGACGCTTTCTGGCCAACTAAGTCGTTTGGATTCAATGTGCCCTTCTCCCGCAGTCGCTTGTCAAGGTAAACAAGGCAAGGAATTCGGCAGACAGTGCAACCGATAGCCGTGCCACCGAGATTCGGAGAAAGAAGGCATGAAAGACACTCGCCGATCAACTCCAAGAAAAAGATCAAACACGCCGCGAATCCGGGCTCCGTCAGGCCCACGCAGAACTGGTCGTTGGCGCGACTCCGTGGGCGATGCGCATCTTTTGATTCGCCGCGATCTATCCCAACCGCCGGCCCCTCGCGATGGCCTGCGGCCAAGGCGATGGCAAGGAAATCGTCTGCAGCCTTCCATTTGCCCGTTTTCAGTTGGGGGAGCATGCCTGTCAACGGAAGCGCTCCCACTCGCGCCCGACTTGGCCTAGTTTGCGCGAGGCGGAGCCGAGCGGAGGCAATCTGCTCAGACGCGTGAACCGCTGGCAAGACTTATGACGGCACTTGTGGACACTTGTGGCCGAAGAGTGACACCTTCGGTGATCGTGCTAGGCTGGAGTTGTGAATGAACGGTCGCGAAGCGTGTTTCGTGTGGCGGCAATTATCCTGCTGCTGCTCACGGGCGCGGAATTGTTCGCGTGCGAAGTGATCGCTCCCGACCGCTGCGAGAGTTTCGGGTTTCCCTCGGGCAATCCGAACTCGCTGGGTGACGACAACTGCATCTGCTGTTGCACCCACATCCTGATGGCTGAGCCGATTTCACTGGTGGCATGTGTGGAATCTGTCGGCTTCGTAGACCCCCCTGCACCGGCGGCTCCTGAGTCCGATCCGCTTTCCATCTACCATCCCCCCAAAGCCTGACCTCTCTCTTCATTTCACATTTTTGAACTGAAAAGGAGGCCGGAGTGTCTTTCAAAACACTCGCGTACTGGGCTGCTTTGGCCGTGTGCGCCATACCTATCCTCGGTCAGCCACGTGATCCTGCTGAGCCGCTGAGGAGCTTATTGGAGCAGGCGGAGGTGAAAAACCAGGAGCTCGCCGCCATGAGAACGAGGTCCGACGAAGCAAGAGGCAACCTGCGCCAGGCCGGTGTCAAACCACCATTGACGATTGAGGCCGGCAGCGCTTCAGGAAGGCCCCTGCGCACGGTTGGCGAAGAGGAGTACTCGGCTGGCGTTGGCAAGATCTTCGAGACCGGCGGCAAGCGAGCCCGGCGCATCGATGCCGCACAGGTGCGTTTACGCCAGGCCGCCGCTGAATACCTGGAGCGCCTGCGACAACTTAGCTATGAGATCAAGTCCCGGTACGCCGACGCGCTCAGCGAGACACAGAGGATCGAGGTGCTGGATCAGATCCTGGCGAGCACTCAGCGGTCTCTGGAACTCACGAAGGCGCGCGTCGAGAAGGGCGATGCGGCCCAGCTCGAACAAACACTGCTGGAGGTAGAGATCGGCCGGCTCACAGCGCAACGGGCCACCATCAATGGACGGCGCGAAAGCGTCGTGGTCGATCTTCGGCGGCTGGCAGGTCTCGCGCCAGGGGCAGACATCGCCATCGGCTCTGTCCTGTATTCCGGGCCGGCCGGGCCAGCCATGGATACCTTGACCACACGCGCACTGGAACAGCGCCCGGACCTGAGGATCGCACGGCTGGTCGAACAACTGGGGGACGCCGAGCTCCGTCTTGTAGAAGCGGCGGGCCGCCCCGACGTGTCCGTGACCGCACGCTATTTCAAGCGCAACAGCCAATTCGACGATCAGTACGGCGTGAACGCTCAGGGTTCGCGAGTGTTGTTGCGCGACCGCGACGACATCCTGGCAGTCGGGGTCTCCATCCCAATCCTTACGAAGAACCGCAATCTGGGTAACGTCGAAGCAGCCCAGGCGCGAATCCTGAGTGCGCGGCAACGGGCGAGGTACCTGGAGAACGCAATCCCGCTCGAGGTCGAGTCCGCCTGGCGCCGGTGGTCCGCTGCACGGAGCACCGCGGGCTCGCTCGAATCCACCGTGTTGCCGCAGGCGCAACGGAATCTGGAGGTGATCCAGCAAGCCTACCAACTGGGGCAACTGCGCTTGTTGGATGTCTTGAACGAACAAAGACGGCTCCTGGACTTACGCCTCTCGACCGTGGATGCGCAGTCGGAAGCCGCCCGAGCCTTTGCAGAGTTGGAGCGCGCCGTGGGAGGGACGATTCGATGAGACGGACCTGGATGATTGTGCTGATTGTCGCGTTATTCGGAGCCTGCGGAAAGCGATCCGCCGTAGAAGTGGAAGGCGAACCCAAGAAGGCCAAGGCTCAGGAAGCAGCCGAACCCCATCGCGACAACTACATCGAAGAGGCCAATGTCGTCGAGCTCGCCGTCGAAGCCCAGCGCCGCGCGGGTGTCGAAGTCGCACCCCTTGCGATGGGCGCCGCTGCCGCCGAGGTTTTGCTGACCGGCTCGGTGCAACCGATAGATAGCAAGGTGAGCGAAGTGCGGCCATTGGCACGCGGCCGTGTGACGCAAGTCAGTGCGAAGCTCGGCGATCGGGTGCAGACCGGCCAGGTGTTGGCAGTTTTCGACAACATCGAGGCCGGCGAGCTGGCCTCGCAGCATTCCACCGCGCAAGCGGAGTTGCAGCGGCTACGCGTTCAGCAGGCCAACGCCCAACGGCAAGCCGAGCGCAGTCGAAGCCTGGTTTCCATCGGCGCTGTGCCAGCCAAGGACGCCGAGAATGCCGAAGCGGAAGTCAAAGCAATTGCGGAGTCCGTCCGTGCGCAAGAGGCTGCCGTCGCCGGAATTGCGTCGCGACTCACACGGTTTGGGGTCCAGCCTGGCGCGGACCCAGGCAACGCGACGGCCAGCATCCGAGCTCCGTTCTCTGGGGTCGTCGTGAAGCTGAACGTCGCGCCCGGCGCCGTCATCGATCCCACGATGCCGCTCTTCTCCATCGCGGACTTGTCGAGCGTCTACGTCGAAGCGCAGGTCTTCGAGAAGGATCTTGGCCGCATACGTACCGGGCAACCCACGCAGGTGCGCTTCGAAGCCTATCCCGGAGAGACGTTCACGGGGCGCGTGGTTTCTATCCGCGACATCCTCGATCCTCAAACCCGCACTGCCGGAGTGCGGATCGAAATGCCCAACCCCGCCAATAAGCTACGGCTGGAAATGTTCGCCACGGTGGAGCTTCCGACGCTCGGTACGCACCCTGCTTTCACCGTGCCCACGGAAGCGGTGCAAACCATCAATCGCCGGCCAATAGTCTTCATCAAGCAGGACGCACTGCACTTTGCCGCCCGTGAGGTGGTCACGGTGGGCGAAGGCTTGACCAAAGAAATCGTATCGGGAGTCAAAGAAGGCGAACTCGTGGTTGTGAAGGGCGCGTACCAACTGAAGTCCGTCTTTCTGAGCCGCCAGACAGGGGAGGAACACGAACATTGATCGACCGAATTCTTGCCTGGAGCATTCAATACCGGTTCATCCTTCTGGCGTTCGCGGGCATCCTCTTAGCGGCTGGAATCTACGCAGCGCTCGACCTGCCGATTGACGCCGTCCCGGATGTCACGACGAACCAGGTGCAGATCAACGCGAAGGCTCCTTCATTCACGCCGCTGGAGATGGAGCAGTACGTTACGTTCCCGATCGAGGTTGCCATGAGCAACCTGCCACGCAAAGAGGAAGTGCGGTCGATCTCCCAGTTTGGGCTTTCGCAGGTCACCGTGGTTTTCGATGACGACGTGGACATTTATTGGGCTCGCCAACTGGCATTGGAACGCCTGAGCGATGTTCGCCAGCAACTCCCCGAAGGCGTGGCGCCAGAGATGGCTCCGGTCAGCACCGGTCTGGGCGAGGTGGTCCAGTTCGTTCTGAACGTCGACGCGAAGGCTCCGCGCGCCTATAGTCTGATGGAGCTGCGAACGCTCCTCGACTGGTTCATCAAGCCGCAATTGCGCACCGTGCCGGGAGTCGTTGAGGTCAACAGTTACGGGGGCGAACAGCAGCAATATGAGGTGCTCATTGATCCGGCGAAGCTCGTCAGCTACAAACTCACACTGCCCCAGGTGATCCAGGCGCTGAAACAGAATAACCAAAATATCGGCGGCGGCTACCTGGAGACGGCCGGCGAACAGCAGTTGATCCGCGGAGTCGGGCTTGTCGAAAGCATTTCCGACATCGAGAACATCGTCGTGTCCGCCGAAGGCGGCACGCCGATCTATGTCCGCTCGATCGGCCAAGTTCGCCGCGGTTCGCAGATCCGGCAAGGCGCGGCGACGAAAGACGGGCGCGGCGAGACGGTGCTGGGGGTGGCCATGATGTTGAAGGGCGAGAACAGCCGGCAGGTGGCTACCCGGGTGATTGAGCGATTGAATCATCTCGGCAAGGCCCTTCCGCCCGGTGTTCAGATCGAGGCGTTCTACGACCGGCGGCAACTCGTGGACCAGACCATCCAGACGGCGTTTCGCAACCTAGCCGAGGGCGGTCTGATCGTCGTAGCCGTGCTTTTTCTCTTCCTGTTGCAAGTACGGGCGGGCCTGATCGTCTCCGCCGCAATTCCTTTGTCCATGCTGATCGCCATCGTCGGCATGCGCTACTTCAATGTGTCGGCCAACCTGATGAGTCTCGGCGCCATCGATTTCGGCTTGATCGTCGATGCAGCGGTCATCATCGTGGAGAACTGCGTGCGCCGCTTGGCCGAACGCCGGCGCTCGCTGGGCCGCACACTGACTTCAGAAGAGCGCAGGCAAACGATTCTCAAGGCCAGCGTGGAAGTGCGCAAAGCCGGACAGTTCGGGGAGATTCTGATCATCGCCGCCTACCTTCCCATCGTTTCGCTGGTCGGGATCGAAGGGAAGATGTTTCGGCCCATGGGCTTCACCGTGATTCTTGCCCTTGCTGGCGCGCTCGTCCTCAGCCTTACGCTAATTCCGGCGCTCTGCGCCATCTTCCTCAAAGAAAGCAATCCCAAGGATGCTGGTCCCGGCGACGAAGAGCGTCATCCCGACGACCACGAGGAGAATCCGATGGTTCGAGCGTTACAGCGCTTGTATCGGCCCTTGCTGGAGTTCACATTGCGTCACCGCCGCTGGACCATTTTCGCTTCATTCGCGCTCGTGGCTGTCTCGGGATTCCTGGCGATGTCACTCGGGTCGGAATTTCTGCCCAAGCTGGAGGAAGGGGCCCTCGCTATCAACGCAGTCCGCCTTCCCGGCGTGTCGCTACCGGAGGCAATCAAGATGACCAACACCCTGGAGCGCGCCATCCACGAATTCCCCGAGGCACGTACCGTTGTCACTCGCATCGGGCGGCCGGAGATCGCCACTGATCCAATGGGCGTGAACGCGGGGGATACCTACGTCTTGCTGAAGCCGCAAGATCAGTGGACCTCTGCCGCTTCTCGTGAAGAACTCGTCGGAAAGATCGAGGCAAAGCTCAAGGAGCTACCCACGATGAACTATACGTTTTCGCAACCCATCGAATTTCGCATGATGGAGTTGATCGAAGGAGTCGGTTCCCGTTCCGACATAGTGATCAAAATCTTCGGCGAGGACCTCGACGAACTCCGGCGGCGCGCACAGGAGGTGGCCAAAGCCCTCTCTGGCGTGCGCGGAGCGGCCGATCTCAAGGTGCAGCAGCTCACCGGGCAACCCATGCTCAGCATCAAAGCGAACCGGGCGGCCATCGCCCGCTACGGAATCAACGTCGCCGATGTGCAACAACTCATCCAAACGGCTATCGCGGGAACGCAAGCATCCACCGTCTTAGAAGGATTCAAGCGATTCGACCTCGTTGCCCGATTAACACCCGAAGCCAGAAACAGTGCTCAGGCTTTTGCGAACCTGCTGGTCAGCACGCCCACGGGGCAAAAGATTCCGTTGGGCCAACTAGCGGACTTCCGCAGCGAAGAAGGGCCTCTCGAAGTGAGCCGTGAGAACGGCCAGCGACGGATTTCCATAGAAGTGAACGTCCGGGGCCGCGATGTAGGCAGCTTCGTAGCTGACGCGCAGACCGCCGTGGACAAGGCAGTCCGCCTCCAGCCCGGTTACCTGATGGAATGGGGCGGGCTGTGGGAGCACCTCGATTCCGGCCGGGCGCGATTGATGGTCGTGGTGCCCATCACGTTCGTGCTGATCTACCTACTGCTGTTCATCACGTTCCATTCGCTTCGCCAAGCCACGCTCGTGTTCACCGGTATCCCCTTCGCGGTAACGGGTGGAGTCTTCGCCCTTCTCTTGCGTGGTATGCCGTTCTCGATGAGCGCGGGCGTAGGGTTTATCGCGGTGTCTGGCGTCGCCGTGCTCAACGGTGTGGTGATGATGTCGTTCATCAACCACAACCGCGATGCCGGCATGAGCTGGCTCGATGCCGTCCGGATCGGAGCTGTTTCTCGCCTTCGCGCGGTGCTCATGACCGCCGCCGTCGCGAGCCTCGGCTTCCTCCCGATGGCGCTCTCCACAACTTCCGGGGCGGAAGTGCAACGTCCTCTGGCGACGGTCGTCATCGGTGGGCTGGCCACTTCGACGTTGCTAACGCTCTTGGTTTTACCGACGTTGGTTCTGGCCTGGCAGGCCCGTAGCATGGAGGCTCCCCATGCCCAAGAATGAGAAGTCCTGCACCCTGAGAATCGGCGGGATGGACTGTGCCGAGGAAGTGTCAATCCTCAAGCGCGAGATCGGCCCCCTGGTGGGAGGTGAACAGCACTTAGCCTTCGACATCGTCAACGGCAAGATGACAGTACTTTCCACAGCCGCGCCCGCTGCCCCGGAAGACCTTATCCGGGCCGTCCGCAAGACCGGAATGACGGCGGCTATCGCCGTACCGGCGGAGACAGCGCGGAGTGGAGCTAGTTGGTGGACCAGCCACGGTCGCACGGTGCTGACGGTCACCAGTGGTGCGCTCACCGCCGTGGCGTTCTCGTTCCATTACGCATTGGCTGGCGGATGGGCTGAAGTGCTCGGATCGGAAGGACTCGGAAACTCATACGCGGTTCCATTGCCGGTGCAGGTGCTCTATTCGCTCGCCGTTCTGGCGGGCCTATACCTGGTTCTCCCGAAGGCTCTGTTCTCGTTGCGACGTGGCCGTCCGGACATGAATCTCCTCATGACTATCGCCGTCTGCGGAGCGATCG